>ONMG01000112.1 GCA_900318855.1 uncultured Prevotella sp. | reverse complement strand
TGGTCACCACAACGTAGGATATAGAGCCCGTTCCGAAGCCCGGAGAATATAGCCTGACTCCCCGAAGCTTTTGAAATGACGACACCCGTTTCGGAGCATAGAGAGATGTTTGCAGGTGATGCCATGGCTACAAGCACGTTCCCCGGACTGGTCCTTAACGTGATATTGTTATCCTTGGTCTCTTTTATGGCTGTAGTACAGTTCTGCTTGCTATTATTACTAATAAGCTCAGCATGGATGGTCTCATGCAAAGTGTTTATCTCTATACGATAAGTACCATCTGTGCCCACAGACCATTTCGTGTCATCGCCAGAGTATCTCATTTGACTGGAACCAAGAAGATCTTCATCCATCTGGTAAGGATGGAAGGATTTGCTTTCCCATGCCAACTGCCCTTGAATCTTGATGCGCCTCGGCTCCACATAACCAAGAGCGGTGTTATCCTTGAGCGTTCCTGTCCACGTGAACACACATGGATTCGAAGGGTCCTGGGTCATGCGCTGCATGCCGAACTGACTCCATCCGTTGTCGGTAGCGCCGCCGGCGATGTAGGCATAATGCCAGGGCTTGTGCAAGTTGCCCTTCACGACACCCTTCCCGGCCGAGCCAGGAATCACCTCAATCTGAAAAAGGTCTTCATTAAAGGGAACGGTCCATTCCGCCGACGCAGAATCCGAAGACAACACATAGGGCAGCCCGTTGTTGACAACATAAGAGTCTTCGTAGACAGGCTTGACGAAACGGGTGCTGCTATTTATTCCCTCCGTAGTGACAATCATCAGCTTGCCAGCATGGAGTGTTCCAGCGAACTTGAAAGAGCCGCTTGCATTCTTTGTCAGCTCCATTTTTCCACCAGGAACGGCTTGACCGACGGCCCACAACCTTTCTTGAGCCTCAGCGGCGAGCGTACAAAGAGACAGGAACAGGGCTACTATAATCGAATTACCTCTCATGATGTTGCTATCTTTGTATTCGTTTCTTTCCATTCTGGATGATAATGCCTTTGTAGTTGCCGCCTGCTCTCTGTCCCGCGAGATTCCACATCGGAGTGTTCCTTGAGACATTAAGAGCAACATCTTTAATCCCAGTGACTGCCCTGTTTATGACCAGGGTGGCCTGCTTGTCTATGTTTAATGAAGGGATGTTTATTGTCACAACATGTGTACTTGCGGCGTACTTCCAGTCAGTTCCCTTTTGAAGTTTATTACCTTCAAGTATGACATCTTGTGGCTCGGCAGCCTCACCAAGGATCTTCACGATGTAATTATGCGCTGAGGGCATTCCCTCGAAAGTACCTTGAGTCTGGCCTATTGTCAGCTGTATTTTCTGTCCGTCACGATTCTGGGAGAAAGTAGTTATGGCATAGGCGCCGTTTTTATAGTCGTCATTATTGCCATTGTCCTCATAGAGACTTCCACCCCCATTATCTCCCGGAGCTACGTACAGCGTGATGTCGGTCGGCAGTTTCTCCAGATTTCTAACAGTGTCGTTATAAGTGGGAACAATGCTTCCTTCCTTCATGAAAAGAGGAATCTCTTTGACGGTGTAGCCTTCGTAAAGTTCTTTGCCTCCTTCTTCGATGCGGTTTTTGCTGATGTTAAACCATTGTCCTTTTGGCAGCCACACTTTTCGATAGGCCAGTCCTTCATTGTCAGCAGCCGACGCAATGGGAGCCACGAGAAGATTGTCGCCAAACATGTATTGGCTCTCATAGCGGTAAGCTTCATTTTCCTCAGGATTGTCATAGTACATAGGGCGACAGATACTAATTCCAGTGTCGTAGGCTTGGCGTGCTGCCGTATATATATAGGGTATCATACGATAGCGAAGTTGCACAACATCGCGCAAGTCATTGAAGTTGTTGAATTCCCAGATGCGGCGTTCAATGCTGGCATCCTTTGTGGCGTGCGTGCGGAAGATAGGTGTGAACACACCAAATTGCATCCATCTCAGATAGAGTTCCGGATCATTGGGGTCGCCACTATTTCCGGTTTTCTGATGGCCGCCCAAATCGTGCCCCCAATAACCGAAGCATACATTGGAAGCTGTTGATGTGAAATAGATTTCATAGTCTAGGGTACTGTAATCAATGAAAGAGTCACCCGAGAACCCTATCGGGTAGCGATGGCTTCCGAGACCGCCCCAACGATGGAAGATCATAGGACGCAGCTCCGGCTTATTGATACGCATGTCGTTGTAGAACACATGGTTGCACCAGAAGGTCTCGCTGAGTCCTGACAGATGTTTGTTAAGCAAATTCTGTTGCCAATCGAGCCACCAAAAATCAACGCCGTTGCCGGCCAATGGATGAATGATGTCCTTGAACATGTATTTATAGAATGTGCTGTCTTCCAGCTGCCAAGGAACATTCGTCGCCGTTGTCGGGAGCCCCATGTCATTGCGCAACTTCTCAAATCCATCCTCGTCACTGTCGACACCATCAGCGGGATGCAGGTTGAGAGAGGTCTTGAGGTTGCGTCCATGCATCCACTTGAGCAATGCAGGCGGGTTCGGTATGAGTTGCCGGTTCCAGGTCCAACCTGTCCATCCTTCGGTATGCCAGTCCATGTCGAGAATCATCACGTCGAGAGGTATATCGCGGCTCTGCATAGTGTTCACGAGATTCACGAAATCCTGTTGCGTATAGGCCCAATAGCGGCTATACCAGTAACCAAAGACATAGCGGGGAGGCATCGGCTCACGTCCGCCAATCTTGGTGTAATCCGCCAAGGCTTGCTTATAATCGTGGCCGTAACCCATGAAATACCAGTCAACGGCCGACTTGTCAACAGGCTCTGCCACCCAAGGAATACCGTTGACGGGTTTATCAAAGGCGAAGGTAGTGCTTCCATCTCCTCGCTTAGTCAGAGGCGATTCGTCGATAATAGCCCAACCAGCTCTGGAGATTAAACCGTTTTCGAGCTCACCTCGTTTATTGTCACCGATGGCTCCGTCGAGCGTGCGAGAGGTACCCTTAAGGTTCAAAGCATCATCCTTTCCCGGATACCAGATGACGTCCTGCCCATTCATGTGAAACGTGATCTTCAAAGCTTCACTGCTGTGGCTTGTTGCTGACAGGGGGGCATTCTTTCGATAGCGCAGTGTCAGTGCGCTTGTCTTTATATAAAGGTAGTTGCCCTCCTCAGAAGTCGTAAACTCCGGGACAGGCAGCCGCCGGTTGACTACACCGAAGGTGGCACGGTCCTCGAAGAGATTTCTGGCACTGTACTGAATGCGTATCAATTGAGGCGTCAGCACCGTGAAACGCGCGTGGCCTGAGGTAACGACAGCCGCAGGATTGGCAATGGGGTTACATGCTTCAGCCTCGGTAACGGCGGCCTCTGTAGAGAGGCTGGCCGTTCCGAGCAGAATAGCCGCAATGGCTATAGTAAGCTTGTTCATAGATTTACTTTACAAGTACTTTCTTCACTTTTCCGTCAGTGGTTCTGACGAGGTTGATGCCCTTCTGTAGTTTGGCTACCTTGACACCATTGATCGTGTAAATACCAGCAGTAGCAGTTGAACGCAAGGTATTGGGAACAGAGATACCTGTGGCTGTTCCGTTGGCATAGGCGTCACCGTCCTTGTAGACTGTCTTGTGCGTTGGGTCAAGAACAGGATGGCTGTCCTCGCCGAGAGTCTGATAGAAACGGGCAACATTATCAGCTTTTCCATTCAGGAGATAGCAGAGTTCACCGTTACTAACTTGTTCCGCAGTGACGGTTGTCACCTGTGAGCCCTTGGTCTCATAACAGTTGACGATAGTCTTATCGCCCTGGAAACGAGCAAAGGTATTGGCTCCGTCGAGTCCGCTCGCAACAACTTCACCACAGTTGTAGACATTCTCAAGAGTAACATAGTTAGTCAACCAGCCACTGATAGCGGCGCTTTCCTTAGCACCGGTGATGGTTCCTGCATTGTAGACATTCTTCATACGGATGGTGCTGCCTTCACAAACACCGAT
>ONMG01000110.1 GCA_900318855.1 uncultured Prevotella sp. | reverse complement strand
GAGACAGGGCTTCATTCTAATGCTTGAAGCTCACCTGCACAGGGCGCCCTTCCGCGTCGGTTATCTTCAGGCTGAGACAGCCTCCGTTGTGGTCGAAGTACTCCACTTTTATCGGATGCCAGCCCTTGCTCATGGCATGCTGTCCGGCAAGTTCACGCGGACTGTGCTCCCCATCGTTGTCGACCACGCGTTTCCCGTCCACATAGAGATTGCTCCCGTCATCAGAGAGCAGCGAGAAGGTGTAGACAGCCGTCTGAGGCACGTAGACATAGCCCGTGATGATAAGTCCGATGTTGCCGCTGACCTCGGACGGAATGGCAGGGGCATCGACGACGTAGGTGCCTTTGAAGGGTGCAGCGGAGATTCCGGCACAGTTGGCCCCGCGATAGTCGAACCACTTGGCCTCCAACCCATTGCTGTCGGGAGTTGCAGGGGCTGCCGGCGCATAGTCCTCACGAACGTAACGGAAACGGTAGACATCGCCTTTGTGACCATCGGGACTGAAGGTGCGGAAAGTGAAATCAGCGCTATGGTCGATGGTGAACGGACGGGTGTAGGATGCCGAAGTCAACTGAGGCAGACTGCCGTCGGTGGTGTAGCGAATCAGGGCCGAGGCATCGGCACATTCCACTTTCACCTCAGCCTTGTCGGTGAAGACGTTAACGCTGTGGAAGCCTGTCAGGTCGGGGATACGATAACGCACCCCCATCTTGCGCAACCGACTGAAGTGACTCGCAAGCCGCAGCCGGAAGTCTGCCAGCTGCGCGCGCTCCGGCTCACTCCATCCCAGTTCGGCGATGGCCAGCATGCGCGGGAATGCCTGATACCACATGCGGTCGACCGACGGCACCCATTCGGTCCACAGATTGCCCTGCACCCCGAGCACGAGTTTGCGCTCTTCAGCGTTGAGTCCTTTGAAGGGGTCGAAAGCGTAGATATTGGCAATGCTGTTGGCATCCTCCTGGTAGTCGAGATAGAACTGAGCGTTGGGCGTGCAGATGAGGCGGTTGCCATGCGACGTAGTCTGCTTGGGGGCGTCGGGCGACCAACTGCGCCACCACATGACCGTGGACGTAGCCGAGAGACCGCCGGAGATGATTTCGTCCCACCCGATCATATGGCGCCCATGGGCATTGAAGAAGTTCTCCATGTAGTGCAGGAACCACGACTGCAACTGTGGTTCGGTCGTGAGTCCGTGGTCCTTCATGCGTTTCCGACAGTCGGGACATTTCTTCCAGTTGGTCATGTCGACTTCATCACCTCCGATATGCACGAAGCGGGAGGGGAAGAGGTCGAAGAGCTCCGACCACACGTTCTTGCAGAATTCCAGCATCGAATCCTTACCGGGGCACATGGGTGAGCTGAAGTCACGCCCCCAGCCATGCTGCGGGAAGCAGGAAAGGCCACTATAATTGCTGATGGCCATCAGGCTGTGTCCGGGCATGTCGATTTCGGGTATGATCTCTATGCCGCGCTTTTTGGCATAAGCGACGATCTGCCGCACGTCGTCCTGCGTATAGAAGCCTCCGTACACCTGCCGGCCATTGGCATCGGTCCGGACTTTCGAGGACTGCAATTGCAGGTCGGCATTGTCCTCCTTCCGGGCCCTCGCCATGCAGGTGGAGTCCTGGTTGTTGAACGTGCGCCAGGCTCCATTGGCGGTCAGCTTCGGATAGCGCTTGATTTCTATTCTCCAGCCCTGGTCGTCGGTGAGATGCCAGTGCAGACGGTCGATTTTGTAGAGTGCGAGCACATCGAGCAGCTTCATCACCTCGGCCTTGGTGAAGAAGTGGCGCGAGCAGTCGAGTTCCATGCCCCTCCAGCTGAAGCGCGGCTCATCGGTAATAGTGGCCAGAGGCACGCTCCACCGGTGACCCATCAACGGGTGGGCCGATTCGATATCGTCGCTGAAAAGCTGTCGCAGGGTGGCGATGCCGTTCACCACTCCTTTGTAGCCATGGCCCTCGATGTGGATGCCGGTCTTCTCGACGCGAAGCTTATAGAAGCCTTCGGCGCCCTCCCCGGTGAGACTGAGTTGAATGGTACCCCTGGCCTTCGCCGGCTTCAACGAATAGCCAGTGGGACGACCGAGGAGCTCGCGCAGATAGTCGGCTGCCGGACGCAGCTGGGCATTGGCGCAGCCGATGGTGGCATTGCGCGTGAGCTGGAAAGTGCCATTGCTCCAAGCAACCTGCTTGGGGACTGGAATCAGAGCGGGCTGAGCATAGCAGCCGAGGCTGAGCCACAGCATCAGCATAACGGTGAAAAAGTATAGTCTCTTCATTGCTTTTAGTCTGAGAGTTATAGATATCCAAGTAGTTAAAGATGCATCCGAAGACCTGAAGCCATGAACCTGCAGGTTGCTGCTGAGGGCCGCATTACGGATGGGCGGCCGTAAGGTGCAGCCCGATTCAAATAGCTGCTACAAAGTTACAGCTTTATTATCAGATTCCGCGAGCAAAGGCCGAATAATTTCTCCCTATGCAATTGATTATTGATACTGGCCCATCATACCAAGCCCGATACCCTCCTACACTTCTGTCTACCTTGACTACACCGAAGGCCGCAAAGTACGCATCCGTATAGACTCTGACCACGAGAAGGAGTTCCAAAAGTTGGCATCTGAGTATTTTGACGAGAAAGAATGCCTTCTACCCCAAGGCTTTACTCATTTACTCAACACCACGCTCTATCCTTACCAAGAGGAAGGCATCCGCTTTTCGGCCATCGCCGGTCGGGCCATCATCGCAGACG
>ONMG01000108.1 GCA_900318855.1 uncultured Prevotella sp. | reverse complement strand
TGGTTCCCAATTCAAGCGTCGCTTTCTTATTGTCCATACACTCACTGTTTTTGTGATGCAAAGTTACTAAAAATATTGTCCCCAGGGGCCTTTTTCCCTACTTTATTCGTGGCGGTATCCAATTTCGTGGTGCATTCCAGCCGGGGGCATAGGAACATAGGGATTGTGGCGTTTTGGTGTGTGTATTCCACTGGGGCTGATACCGGTGAACCCGTTGTCGAACGGCTTGCTCTTCATCAGGCTGTGGTGTTGCCGTCTTCAGCCCCTGCTGCCATTGCTCGCCACGAACGTGACACGACCCTGCCACGAACGTGACATGCTACTGCCACGAACGTGACACAACCTCTTCACGTTCGTGGTAAGCGGGTGTCGCCCAGGGGTGGAAAGTGCCGAAATCGGCAAATATGAGCCTCAAATACTTGCATCTTAGTTTTTTTTGCCTTACTTTTGCAGAAAGAATCAGTCAATAATGAAACATACAGCGATATTCCTCCTTAGCTTGATGATGTGCGTGCCCATTGCGGCTAAAGCTCAGCGCATAGAAAAGGGTGCCCGCATGGCTTTCCCGGGTGGCAAGGCGTTCATCTTCAGAGTGCAGCTCTGCGATAAACGGGGCAGTGCCTATACGCTTGACCATCCTGAGCGCTTCCTCTCCGCGAAGGCGCTCAATCGGCGTGCCCGGCAGCATTTGCGGGTCGACTCCACCGATCTGCCCCTTTCGGCCACTTATCTCGGCAAGCTCCGCTCGTGCGGATTTCAGGTTGTGGGAGGCAGCAAGTGGAACAACACCGTACTGGTGAGGAGCGGCGACTCTGCGGTGGCTGCCCGTCTGGCATCGCTGGAATTCGTCAGGGGCGTGAAGAAAGTCTACACCACTCCCGACTCTGTCAACCGGCCGCAACCGCTCGAATTGCAGCCGGATACGACCCGCAACAGCAATCCCAAGGGCGGTGCCTATGGGCAGAGCTGCTGGCAGATTAGTCAGCTTCAGGGCCAGGCGTTGCACGAACGAGGATTCCGGGGGAAGGGAATGACCATTGCCATATTAGACGGTGGGTTCATGAATGCCGACAAGATTCCTGCTCTGAACAGGGCGCACGTCATTGCCACACGTGACTGTGCGTGGCCTTACAACCAGAACATCTACAGCCTCATCGACCACGGCACCATGGTGCTTTCCTGTATGGCTGCTCAGGATTCCGGACGCATCCTCGGCGATGCTCCTGAGGCTTCCTATGTGCTGATACGCACAGAGATAGCCCAGGGGGAATCTCTGTTGGAGGAGGACAACTGGGCTATGGGGGCCGAATATGCCGACTCTATCGGTGCCGACCTCATCAACTCGTCGCTGGGCTACAATCAGTACGACGACAAGACTACAAGCTACCGCTATCGTGACCTCAACGGGCGTACGGCCCTCATATCGCGCACCGCCTCCATGCTTGCCGGCAAGGGTATCGTGCTCGTCAACAGTGCCGGCAACTCGGGTATGGGCGAATGGAAGAAGATAGGTGTGCCGGCCGATGCCCCCGATGTTCTGACGGTGGGTGCCCTTGGGACCGACGGGAAGAATGCCCCCTTCAGTTCCATTGGCCCCTCGGCCGACGGCCGGGTGAAGCCCGACGTCATGGCCCCCGGATTCCCCGTGAAAGTAATCTCGGGGAACGGAGTGGTGAAGGAAGCCAACGGCACCTCGTTCGCCTCGCCGATAACGTGTGGGCTCGTGGCTTGTCTGTGGCAGGCGCTGCCCGGGAAGACAGCCCTCGAAATCATCGACTTAGTGAGGCGCTCGGCCGATAACTTCAGTACGCCCGACAACATCTTTGGCTATGGCAAGCCCGATTTTGCCAAGGCGCTCAAACTCGCTGAATGATGGAGAAGCCTCTGTCGCTCTATGAACTCAACGGATTGGTGAGCGCTGTCATTGAGACCACGCTCAACAAGGAATACTGGGTGGAGGCCGAACTGTCGGAGGTGCGGGAGGTGCGCGGCCACTGCTTCATGGAGCTGGTGCAGAAGGACGAAAACACCCACACTCCGGTGGCCAAAGCCTCGGCTAAATGCTGGAAGTCGACCTGGATGCTGGTGAAACCTTACTTTGAGCGGGTGACCGGACAGGTGATGCATGCTGGTATGAAGGTGCTGCTGCGCGTATATGCCAACTTCCATGAGGCTTACGGATTCTCCTGGATTGTCACCGACATCAATCCCGAATACACCATGGGTGATTTGGCGCGCCGCCGCCTGGCCATTATCAGGCAGCTCAAAGAGGAGGGGGTGTACGATTTGCAGCGCGAACTCCGGCTGCCCCTATTCGCCCAGCGCATAGCTGTCATCTCGAGCGAGGGGGCCGCGGGCTACGGCGACTTCTGTCATCAGTTGGAGAACAATGGTTATGGCTTTCAGTTCGACGTGACCCTCTTTCCTGCCGTCATGCAGGGGGAACAAGTGGAGGATAGCATCGTGTGCGCCTTGGACAGCATCAATACGCGCATCGACGACTTCGACGTGGTGGTGATCATCAGGGGCGGTGGAGCAACGAGCGACCTAAGCGGCTTCGATACGCTTTGCCTGGCCGAGAACGTGGCCAACTTTCCGCTGCCCATCATCACGGGTATTGGACATGAGCGCGACGAGAGCATCCTCGATATGGTGTCGCACACCCGCGTCAAGACCCCTACGGCTGCTGCCTCCTTCCTCATCGACCATCTGGCCACGGTTCAACGTCATCTTGACGATGTGCGCCAACAGCTGGTGACCACGGTGCTTGGCAGGCTCGATGCTGAGCGGCTCCGCATCAACAAGTTGGGCACCCAGATACCCCTCCTCGCCACCGAGGTGCTGAAGCACGAAGAAGTAAGGTTGGGCAGGATGAAGGTGCTCGTGGAACAGGCTGTCGGTATGGGATTGCAGAAGCGGGAGAGCGATTTGAAGCAGTTGCGCTTGCAACTCAAGTCCACAGCGGAGTCGGCGCTGCAAAGTCAGGTGAGCCGACTCAGGGAACTGAAACTCAAAGTGCAGCAACTCGACCCGGAGCGCATGCTGCACTATGGCTACAGCATCACGATGAAAGGGGGCAGGGTAGTGCGCGACGCCTCTGCACTGGCCGACGGCGATGAGCTGCTCACCAAGCTGGCCAAGGGGAATGTAACATCAATAGTAAAGATAGAATGACAATGAAGAAGGAGCTCAACTACGAAGAGGCCATTGCCGAAGTGGATAAGATAGTGAAGAAACTGTCGTCGGAGGAGATCGATGTCGACACGCTGGCCACCGACGTGAAGCGGGCTACGCAACTGCTCGAAATCCTGGAGGCCAAGCTGCATAAAACCCAGGATGAGATGAAGACCCTGCTCAAGAGTCTGAAGTGAGAGCTGACGACGGTGGTGCGCAACTGTCAAATATTTGACCGAATAGTTGTCGGATTGAAGGCTTTTTAGTAATTTTGCCTAACTAAATAGGATACAGAGTCGTCGACTCATAAATAGATTGTGTTATGAAGAATATTGACTGGTCCAGTTTGTCGTTCGGCTATACGCCGACCGACTACAATGTACGCTGTTACTATCGTAATGGCAAGTGGGGGGAAATAGAGGTCTGCTCGGATGAGTACCTCAGGCTTCACATGGCTGCCGCGTGTCTGCACTACGGTCAGGAGGCTTTCGAGGGCTTGAAGGCTTACCGCTGTCCGGACGGAAAGATACGCGTGTTCCGTATGGACGAGAATGCCAAGCGCCTGCAGAGCACCAGCCAGGGCATCGTGATGCCTGAAGTGCCGACTGAAATGTTCGAGGAGATGGTGAAGAAGGTGGTGCGCCTCAATCAGGAATGGGTGCCTACTTATGAGAGTGGCGCAACGCTCTATATCCGTCCCTTGCTCATCGGTATCACACCGCAGGTGGGTGTGAACGCAGCCAAGGACTATCTGTTCCTCATCTTTGTCACCCCCGTGGGTCCTTATTTCAAGGGAGGCTTCCAATGCAATAAATATGCCATCATCCGCGATTTCGACCGTGCAGCTCCTTTAGGTACCGGCACTTATAAGGTGGGTGGCAACTACGCTGCCTCACTGAGGGCTCACACCATTGCCGCCAGTAAGGGATATGGCAGTGAGTTCTATCTCGATGCCAAAGAGAAAAAGTACGTTGACGAATGTGGCGCAGCCAACTTCTTCGGTATCAAGGACAACACTTACATCACCCCTAAGAGTACTTCGATTTTGCCCTCAATTACCAACAAGAGCCTCATGCAACTGGCCGAGGACCTGGGCATGAAGGTGGAGCGCAGGCCTGTGCCGGTGGATGAGTTGCCTACCTTCGAGGAGGCCGGAGCCTGCGGTACCGCTGCTGTCATCTCGCCTATCTCAGAGCTCGATGACCTTGATACTGGCAAGAAGTATGTCTTTGGGGATAAGCCAGGACCTTGGTCGACAAAGCTCTACAACACCCTTAGGGGTATACAGTACGGCACGATTGAGGACAAACATGGTTGGACTACCGTTGTTGTTGACTGACAATAGACTACAGGCAGAGAATGAAGTGGGAGCTGTCAGATGCGCCTCCCTTTATTCTCTGCTCCTTTCATTCCCTGCTTAACAACTATTCTGCAATTCATTCTATGGGCAAAGGTAAACTGGCAAAATTCGCCGACATGGAGACATTCAGCAATGTCTATCAATATCCGTTCTCTGTCATAGGCCACGATATCTGTCCAATGCAAGGCCACTGGAGAGAGCGATGCTTCGGCAACGATCACCCCATCGTACTTGAACTCGGCTGCGGCAAGGGAGAATACACGGTGGAGTTGGCCCGCCTCTTTCCCGACGTGAACTTCATCGGCGTCGACATCAAGGGGGCACGCATGTGGACCGGAGCCAAGATGGCCTTGGAGCAGAAGCTGGAGAATGCGGCTTTCCTTCGAACCAACATTGAAATCATCGACCGCTTCTTCGCGCCCGGAGAGGTGGAAGAGATATGGCTCACCTTCTCCGACCCGCAGATGAAGAATGCCCATAAGCGCCTCACCAGCACTTTCTTCCTGGAGCGTTATCGACGCTTCCTCGTCGACGACGGGTTGCTGCATTTGAAGACCGATTCTAATTTCCTCTTTACTTATACACGCCTCATGGCCGAGCACAACGCACTGCCCGTAGAGGTGACAACGGAAGACCTCTACCACGACCCGAATATAGATGAGGCTACACGGCAGATTCTCTCGATTCAGACCTACTACGAGAGGATGTGGTTGGAGAGGGGACTCGCTATCCGTTATCTGCGCATGCGCCTGCCCCATGAAGGAAGCCTGTCGGAGCCTGAGGTGGACATTCCGATTGACGACTACCGCAGTTATCGCAGAGAGAAGCGTACACCGCTCCAAACAGGGCGATAGAAGCGGAGAGGCTGGCTCTTAGATTATTCATATTTTAACTTGACAATAGCATGACATTATATCCTAAGCTTATTACCGATGCTCTGGCTACCGTGGTCTACCCGGGAACGAAGAAGAACCTAGTGGAGAGTGAGATGGTGGCCGATAACATACGTATCGACGGTATGAGCGTGAGCTTCTCGCTCATCTTCCCTCGTGAAACCGATCCTTTCCTTAAGTCGACACTCAAGGCCGCTGAGGCTGCCATTCATTACTACGTCGGCAAGGAGGTTGAGGTGACTATTGGTACCGAATTCAAGAGTGCTCCGAGACCCAAGCCCGGACACATGCTGCCCGGCGTGAAGAACGTTATCGCCGTGAGCTCTGGCAAGGGAGGAGTGGGCAAGAGCACCGTGGCCATCAATCTGGCTGTGGCGCTGGCCCGGCTCGGCTATAAGGTGGGACTGCTGGACACCGATATCTTTGGTCCCTCAATGCCCAAGATGTTTGGCGTGGAGGAAGAGCGCCCCTTTGGTACCGAGAAGGATGGGCGACAGCTGATTGTGCCCATCGAGAAGTATGGCGTTAAGATGATGAGCATCGGCTTCTTCATCGACCCCGACAAGGCTACACTGTGGCGGGGTGGAATGGCGACGGCTGTACTCAAGCAGCTGATTGCTGATGTCGATTGGGGAGCATTGGATTTCTTTATCCTCGATACTCCTCCTGGCACCAGCGACATCCATCTCACGCTTCTGCAGACGCTGTCCATCACCGGGGCTGTGATTGTGAGCACGCCCCAGCAGGTGGCATTGGCTGACGCAAGAAAGGGCATCGATATGTACCGCAATGACAAGGTGAACGTGCCCATCCTGGGGTTGGTGGAGAATATGGCATGGTTTACACCGGAAGAACTGCCCGACAATAAGTACTACATCTTTGGACGCGACGGGGTGAAGAACCTGGCCAAGGAAATGGATTGCCCCTTGCTGGCGCAGATTCCTATCGTGCAGAGCATTCGTGAGGGAGGCGACGACGGCAAGCCGGCAGCCCTCCGGGCTGACAGCATCATGGGACGTGCCTTCCTGAATCTGGCTCAGGCCGTGGTGACGGTGACCAACCGCCGCAACAAGGATATGGGTCCTACAAAGATAGTGCAGGTAAAGAACGGATAGCAAGTTGCCTTAGCCGGATGCTACAACGGGCACAGGAGATTCTCCGACAGGGAGGGTACTCCTGTGCCCGTTGGCATATTGTGAAAGTAAGCTTGCGGAGCGCTGTCTGCCAAGATGAAAGGATGGAGAAGGCGCGCACAGCATCAGGCGCCGACTTAGCTTTTACTGGTTTGTTTCCGTTGTTGCTTTATCTGCAATGCTTTGTCGCGCAAGGTGCGAATACGCTCCAGGGCATGCTCGCGGGTGCTGACAATCTGATAGCGATAGACAAGACAGGTAAGGAAGAAATAGACTACGACCTGAATCCAAAGGGCCTGATACTCGGTAGTGATGTCGCCCAACGTTCCTCCCATAGAACTGGTTTGGAGGAATCCGCGTACTCCCCAGGTCGACGGGAAGAGCATGGCCACCCCCTGCCAGATGCCCGGCATGTTGCTCAGTGGCCACGAGATGCCGGTCATGAACAGCATCGGTACAGAGGTGAAGACAACAAGAAGGATGACGTTCTCCCGGTAGCGAACCAGACAAGAGAGCGACATACCGAAGAAGATGCAGGCCAGCACATAGGGTACCATCAGACCCAGAAGTGTTTGGGACGACTCTATGCTGGTGTAATGGAAGAACCGCGGCACGCATAGGGTGATATAGGCTGCCATCACAGCGTAGACCATGAAATAGCATAGAGCCTTACCCAGGACAATACGGAAGATGCCATTATAGTGCTTTGAGATGGGAACGAGGTCCTTATAACGGTTGTTCTCACGCGCTGTGCCAGCGGCGAGACCAATTCCTAAAAGCAGGGTCTGCTGCAGGATGAGCATCAGCACACCTGGAATGATGGCATTGCCGTAACCGCCCGTAGGATTGAATATTCTTACCTCGTCGAAGGCCAAAGGCTGAGTGGTTATCTGGTCGTCGCGGTTGGTCATGTTGTTCGACAGTGCTATCTGTATGTCGGCATTCATATCGCTGGCCACGGCCTGTGCAGTCTGATAGATGGCCTTGTAGGTGAGCATGAGGCTCATGTCGCAGTATACCCCCACATGGCTCTGCTCGTGCCGTCCCAGGTTGGTAGCGAAGTCCTGTGGAAAGTACAGCACACCATGCACTTGCTGCTTGCCCACCATATCGCGTGCTTCTTCGAGATTGTTGCAGAACCAGGCAGCCTTGGTGTCGGGACTGGCGTCGAACTTCTGAATGAAGCGTCGACTTTCCTGGCTGTGCGACATGTCGACGATGGCTACCGGCACCTCATGTACTACCTCGTTATTGTATATCCATGAATAGAGCAAAGGGTAGAAGAGAGGTACAAGGATGCAGAAGATGAGGACGCCCTCATCGGTGAAGGCCGACCTCATTTCCTTAGCCCAGATGTAGCACATGTCGCTCAGGCCTTCCTTTATGGTGGCACCGAGTCCATGCTTTCGGTTGCTCTGTGGGTCAGGATGCTTTTCGTATGACTGTTGTCCGTTCATATTCCTTGTCCTTAATGGGTCTAATCCTTGCTCTTTCAGTTACGGTATATAGATATATTCGAGCATGGCCTTCTTGATGTGGCCAATGGTGAATATAGGTAGGGCGGCTATGGCGCAGAGTGCAAGTATGTTGAAGTAGGCGTCCGACAAGGGGAAGCCATTGAAGATGCATATCTGATAAATCATATAGTAATGTCTCAGCGGGAACAATTGAGCCAGGGCTTCAATCATAGAGTCCATGGCGAAGACGGGGAACGTGGCGCCACAAACCGAGAAACTCAGTACTGACCACAAGGCACAGATGCTCATTGACATGCGCAGAGAGGGCATGAGCCCGAAGGCAAAGATGCCAAAGCCTTCGGCCGCCAGCACGCTGAGCACTGAGAGCAGTAGTATGGGGATGCAGCCGCCTGGGTGGGGGAAGTTCAGAACTTCGAAGATGTAGAAGTCGAAGCTTAGGAAAATGGTCAGGAAGATGAGTGTCTGCGGAAGTAACTTCCCACTGACAGCGATACCAATGTTGCCTCCTGCCATCTGAATCCATTCCTTGGACCGTCCGAACTTCAGCTCTGTGCCAATGGAGTAGGGAGTGATAAGGAAGACGAACAGCATCAGTACGCCCGGTACCATGGCTGTGCTAAGATAGATATTGTAGTTGCTCCACGGATTGCCGATCATATGCAGGTCGACGCTGATGGGCTGGAGAAAGGTGCGTATTTCCCGTCCGGTCTTGCCCAAGGCTGAAAGCTTTGTCTTGCCTACGGCTGCTGAGCCGAGGACCGAAATGGTCTTCAGGTCGCGGAATAGCAGGTTGCCAGGCAGCAGCGTGACGGTGCTGTAGTAGAAAGATATCTTGGGTTGGTTGCCTGATGCCAGTCCGCTCGTGGTACCTTTGGGTATAAGCAGGAAGGCGTATATCTGACCGCGTTGTATGGATTCCCGGGCATCGTTCATGTTGGCGTAGTGGGCCACGACATGTGTGGTCTGGAATGCGTCAAGCTGCCGGATAAGGCTTCTCGTAGTGGGCGTATTGTCCTGGTCGACCACACCCACGGGCAGGTCGGTAGGCATACCCTCATCCATGAGGGAGGTGAAGAACAATACCACGACTATCGGGAAGATAATCATGCAGAATGCATAAATGGGGTTATGCACCATGATGCCACATTCCCGTAGCGCGATGCGATAGATACGCTTGAGCATTAATTCTTTATTATCAAACTCATGCCAGGCCTAAGGCCGTCGAACTTCTTTAAGGGACGGGCCTTCACCTCAAAGGTCTTGAGGTCGTACTGGCCGGTTGTCTTAGTGGCTTTCCATACGGCATAGGAGCCTTCATCCTTGATGTAGTAGACTTTTAATTTCAAGTCTTTGTTGAATGCTGGCGAGAAGGCTGTGACCACATCGCCAATGCGCAGTCCTTTCAGCTGGTCCTCGCGCACATTGAAGGTGCCCCACATGTCTTTCATGATAGAGATGCTCATGATAGGGGAGCCCATGCTGACGAGCTCGCCTACCTTGGGGTAGACATCGCTCACTTCGCCTTCCACCTGAGATACCTGTACCGTTTCCTTGAGGAGTGACTGCACCACATCCACAGCCCCTTTGGCAGCTTGTGTCTGCTTCTCGGCAGCCCTCTTCTCTTCTTCGCGCGCGCCGTTGCGGGCCATGTCGTACTGGCTCTTGGCTGCCATCACCTGTGCTTCGGCTGCTTTATAGGCAGCAAAAGTCTCATCGCGCTTCTGTGCACTGAGCACTCCTTCGTTGAACAGGTTTTGGACTCGGGTGTAGGACTTCTTGGCAATGTCCCTGGCAGCTATGGCCTGCTGCCACAGCTGGTAGGCAGCCTGTATTTGCTCCTTGCGTGCACCGTTGTTGGCCATGTCGCTCATAGCGGACGCAGCGGCCTCGGTGGCTTGAGCTGCTCTCTTTTGTGCGCTCACCTCCGGCACTTCAAGGATAGCGAGAGTATCGCCAACATGTACGTAATCGCCCTCTTTGACTCTCAACTCGACAATCCTTCCGGGCAGTTTGCTGGAGACCCTGTATTCAGAGACCTCCACTTCACCCTGTATAATCTCCGGAGTGCGGCCGAGCGTAAAGAAGCCTATCACTGCTACGATGGCAACCACCGACGAGAAACCGATGATGGCCAGAATAATGTTATTGTGCTGTGACTTTGCTGACATGAGATATGTGTGTATATGCGTTGATATTATTCCAGTATGCCGAGTGCCTTGTTGAGACCCACCTGAGCGAGCTTCACCTCCACCTCGGCGTCAATCTTCTGGCTTTGTGCTTCCTGCCAGGCTGTTTGAGCAGCCATGACATCGGTGGTCTCCATGACCCCCTCCTTAAATCCAATGTTGGCGCATCTGAGGTTCTCCTCTGCACTCTTGATATTTTTTCTTGCCATGGCCAGTCGCTTTTGGGCTTCATTGAGCTTATAGCGACTCTGCGTGACTTGGAGTTGCACCTTTTCGCGTGCATCGCTCAACTCCATCATGGCTATGCCCGTCGCGGCCTTGGATGCGCGCACTTTATAGGTTCCCTCAAACCAGTTCCACACCGGCACTTGAACGGTGACTCCCACATTCCAGACCCCCGAGAACTTGCGTTCGAATCCGTTGAAGACATTAGGATTGCTGATGAGGTAGCCACCCGTGAGGGCAACGTGGGGGAGAAAGGCAGCGCGCACGAGCTTCGTATTTTGCTTGCTGATGTCGACTGTGTTTTGCAGCATGCGCAGTTCTGGCCGGTCGTTCATGATGGAATCATTGTTCGAGGTAGGCACGCTGTAGATGAGTGACAGGCTCTCGCTGTTTTCATCGGCAAGGGTTACATTGTCATCGGGGCCCAGACCGCAGAGTTGGCACAGGAGCATCTTGGCCAGTGATAGGCCGTTGTCGACCTGCGTAATCTGCATATCGGCCTGATTGACCTTTACGTCCACTTTCAATCCCTCGGCACGTGTGGCAACCCCCTCCTTTATCATCTTCTTCACGTCGTCGTCAAGTTTCTTCACCAGGTTGCGGTAGCTTTCGGCCAATTGTTTCTTTTGGCGGAGCGAGACCACGGTCCAGTAAGCCTGATCAATATTATATAAGGTAGACTGGCGGGTGAGGTCGATGCTGTTGTCTGCAAGTTGTTCGTTGATGTCTGCAATGCGGTTGGCCGCGATAATAGCACCTCCCATAAAAACGGGCTGCCTCACCATGACGGCTCCGCCCCAAATGTTATGGGTGTTGGTGCGGAAGGCATCCTTAATGAGTGTGCCTATCTCGTTCCCCTTCTGTGCGATGGGGCCGTTGACAAGCTGGAAAAGCTGGCCTAATTGCTGTGCCGACTGTGGCGTCATAGCCCCTTGCTGGACAAGTCCCGTAAGCATTTGTTCCAAGGATGAGCCGACGTTGGTGAGCGCATTGGTGCCTAAGTTTGAGAGTGCTCCCTTCTGACTGTTGTTCAGCAGTGATATCTCCTTGCTGTAATATTGGTAGCCACCTACGGCATCGAGCTTAGGCAGGTACTGCGTTCGGGCCGACTTGCGGGCGTTGTAGGTCACATCCTTCTGCAATCGGGCGGCATTGAGCTGCTTGTTGTTGCGCAGCGCCATGGCACGGCAACTGTCAAGCGTCAGCACCCTTTGAGCGCTGGCGGGCAGCATACATGCCATCATAAGGCAAAGATAAATGTACCTTCTCATTATTTAAAACTAAAGCTTCGTGAACCAATCATGTTGCCATCGGCGAAGATGCTTACATTGTAGGTGCCCTCTGTGAGAGCCTCGCTCACGTTCCAGTAGGCCGTAACCGGAGTCTCGCGGCCTCCGTACTCGATGGATTTGCTCATTGTCGACTGGAGGGTACGGTTTTCATAACTGAAGGAAGCACCACTGCCAAGAACGGAACCTGTTGGCGATGTTATCCTGATGTATATAGTCTTCATTCCATTGGGGGCCGTGACGTTTTTCGCGATGGAGAAGTTCACCTGGAAGGCCCGGCATTTCTTGAGTTTCGAAGTGCTGTGCCCCCGTTTGTCCATGGCGGTCATGCTGATGCCCACGGCATCCAGCTGGGCTGCGATGGCCACCTTCTGCGAGAGGGACGCTTTCTCGGTGTTCAGTCCTTCAATTGTCCGTGTGGCTTCTTCGTACTGTCCTCTGACGCGTGTATTCTCAGCCGTGAGGTTTTGGTTGAGACGGTTGAGCGAGTCGATTTCCAGAACGTAACTGCGCAGTACGGCTCTCACCGTGGCCAGTTCCCTCTTCAGTCGGGCTATCTCGCGCGCATCGGTGCTCTTGACATTCTTCAGTTCCTTCAGAAGCCGTTCAGTCTTTTGCTGTTCGGCCGTGAGCTGAGCCACGATCGAGTCGTTGTTGATCTGTGTGCGCATCTCACTGTACTGGTTGGCGAACTGCTGGTATTCGTTCTCCATCTCCTTCTTGTCAAGTTCAGCCAGCTCCTGCATCTCTTTGTTTTCTTGTTTCGACTTGTGGAGGGTTAGTGCGAGATAAGCTATTCCGCCGAGAAGCAGCACGGCAGCCAATATGACGGGTATGAGGATTTTCTTCTTCATAACACTTGAGTTTTCGATATACTGCACGCAAAATTAGCTTATTTATCTCAGAATGCAAAACATTTTGTAGTCTCATCTCCGGCGAGTTGTGATTTTTAGCACTTTTATGGAAATATAAGAAGTTATTAATCCTAATTTTGGCTGATTGTGTCCTATAGTTCTTCACTGGAGCCTTGTGTGGGGCTGGCTTTGGTTGATGCTGTCAAGGTTATTGAGTCGGCCCGGTTACTCCTTATTATATATCCCGACCATCCATTCGAAGTTCACGAATGGGAGATACGCCTTGCAGCCTTTATCGTAGCTTGATTATGGACCGCTATATCAGATGCTTTCTCCACCCACCTTCCAGGGCTTTAGCTGAGTGTCTTCAGCTGCTGCAGCCCAAGGATGCCGTTTCGTACGCCATATGCCGTAACTATCTCCGTCATATGCCGTAGCTATCTCCGCCGTTTGGCGTACTTATCTCCGCCATATGCCGTAACAAGGTCAGCCCGGAGGTGGAGCAACGCAGAGGGGAGTGGTGCTGACGCATTGATGTCGTGGGTGTTGTTTCATCTTTAGAGGGATAAGCATTGGCCTTAGCCGTTGACTGTAGTGTAGCGTGAAGCCAAAGCGTGTGAAAACTGTAACTATTCGCTGAATAGTTACTGAAAACTGAAGGTTAGTTAAAAGAACTTTAAATTATGACTTAGAATAGTGACAAGACGGAACTTTTTACTAACTTTGGAGGTGGATTAATAACTTGACCAAATCAAATACAAACACTATGAAAGATTTGAAAATGTATATCAATGGGCAGTTCGTTGAGAGCCGTTCGGGTAAGTGGATGGATGTGTTGAATCCCTCAACAGAGGAGGTCATCTCCCGTCAGCCAGAAGGCAACGAGGAGGATGTGGCCGAGGCCGTGGATGCCGCCTATGAAGCTCAGAAGTCGTGGGCTGAGTTGCCGGCCTGTGAGCGCGCCGTGTACTTGCAGAAGATTGCTGAGGGCATCCGCCGTCGGAACGACGAGTTCGTGGAGATTCTCATGCGCGAGCAGGGCAAGACCCGGTCGTGGGCTCAGACGGAAGTGGGCGCCACGATAGCCTACTTCGACTATATGGCCACTTTTGCCCGTCATATCGAAGGCGAGGTGATACCGAGCGACCGTCGTGGAGAGACCATCATCCTGACGCGCCGGCCCATCGGAGTAGCAGCAGGCATACTGCCCTGGAATTTCCCGTTCTTCCTCATTGCGCGTAAGGCCGGTGCCTCGCTCATTGCAGGCTGCACGATCGTGCTGAAGCCCTCGCACCTCACCCCGGAGAATTGCTGTGAGTTTGCCCGTGTGGTGGATGAGGCAGGATTGCCGGCAGGAGTAATCAATATTGTCACCGGAAAGGGATCGCTGGTGGGTCATGCCCTGGCTTCCAACCCCAAGGTGGGCATTGTGAGCCTCACGGGCTCCGTGGCTGCCGGCCAAAGCGTGATGCGTGATGCGGCCCAGAATATTACGAAGGTGAGCTTGGAACTGGGCGGTAAGGCGCCTGCCATCGTGTTCCCGGATGCCGACCTTGAGGCTTCTGCCGACTGGATTCTGCAAAGTCGTATAGGCAATAACGGTCAGATCTGTAATAATGCTGAGCGTGTGTATGTGCACAAGGACATTAAGAAGGAATTCACCGACATTCTGCTGCGCAAGTTCCAGGCTGTCAAGGTAGGCGACCCGCTGAAAGATGCTTCCGTAGATATGGGACCACTCGTGGAGAAGAAGGCGCTGGAAAGCGTGACGGCCAAGGTGGAGAAGGCTGTCAGCGAGGGAGCCAAAGTGCTATGCGGAGGCAGTCCCGTGGGCGGCAAGGGATATTTCTATCCTGCTACACTGCTTGATGACTGTACACAGAGTATGGAAATCGTGCACGAGGAGACCTTCGGGCCAGTGCTGCCCATCGTGGAATTCGAGGATATCGACCAGGTTATCAGTTGGGCCAATGATGTGGAGTATGGTCTGGCCTCTTCCGTCTTCACCCGTGACATCGATACCGCTACGAAAGTGTGTCGCGAGCTCCAGTTCGGCGAG
>ONMG01000107.1 GCA_900318855.1 uncultured Prevotella sp. | reverse complement strand
AAGACGGCCAAAATTGAATGGTTACGATTCGTTTTATAGTAATAGTGAACTTATTTGGCTGAGGCGTCGGGGGCGACATCGCCTGGTGCTTTTGTCTCTACTTGCAGCTCCGATGCTGAAGCATCCCGTGTGTGGACTAAATCGGACGGCTCAACGTCGATGCTCTTCTTTAGCGTTGGGCCCAGTTGATCCTCCTCGCCGGTTTTGAGTTTGGGGTAAGAGATGCGGGTGTGGTAGATGGCCTTCAGACGCTCTATAAGGACCTGTTTGGCCTGTTTGATGTCGCGGAAAGTGATGGGACAGTCGGTGAAGAATCCCTCGCTCACTTGTTCGTCGATGATGCGGTTCACCAGCTCACTGATGCTTTCCTCCGTGTATTCTTTCAGCGACCTCGAGGCTGCCTCCACAGCGTCGGCCATCATCAGGATAGCCTGTTCGCGTGTGAAAGGATTGGGCCCAGGATACATGAAAGCCTCTTTGTCGACTTCTTCGTTGGGATGCTCGTTCTTGTATTTTATATAGAAGTATTTGGCCAGTCCGCGTCCTTGGTGTGTGAGTATGAAGTCTTTGATGAATTGAGGTAGCCCGTATTTCTCTGCAATTTTCACTCCCTCGGTCACATGGCTGATGATGATACGGGCACTCTCCTTGCACGTCATCTTCTCATGAGGATTGACGCCGGCCTGGTTCTCAGTGAAGAACACCGGATTGGCCATCTTTCCGATGTCGTGATAAAGTGCGCCCGTACGTACGAGCAGGCTGTTGGCACCAATTTTGTTGGCTATCTCTGATGCGAGATTGCCCACGGTGATGGAGTGCTGGAAGGTGCCGGGAGCTATTTCGCTCAGATTTCGCAGAAGACCGCGGTTGGTGTTGGAGAGCTCGAAGAGGGTGACGTTGGAGGTGAACCCGAATGCTTTCTCGATGAGATACATCAGAGGATAGGCGAGTAGCACCAGTATGCCATTGGCCGTGAAATGATAGTACATGTCGGTGTCCATCTTGTCAATGCCGTTGTTCGTCATCAGCTGTAGCGTGAAGTAGACAAGCATGCTGCCCAGCGTTACAAGTATGGCGGTCTTGAATACCTGTGCCCGACGGTTGAGCTCGCGCAGGGAGTAAATAGCCATCAATCCTGCTACAAGCTGGATGATGATGAACTCATACTGGTATTTAACAGCTGCGGCACAGATGAGTACCATGGTGACGTGTGTGATGAAGGCTGTGCGCGAGTCCATGAACACACGGGCAAAGATGGGCACCATGGCAAAGGGGATGATGTAGACGCTGAAGAAGTTGTGGCGCATCATCAGCGATACAAGAATCGGGAAGAGCGTAATCATCGAGTACAGCATGGTGATGCTGCGCGGCTTGTTGAAATAGTCTTTGCGGAAGAGTGCCAGATAGAGTGTGAACAGTACAACGAGCAACAGCACGTAAATCGACTGTCCGGCCAGTGTGGGCAGCATCTCGTGAGTGTCGGTGCTGCGCTGCTGAAGCACCCGCTCATAGGAGCTGAGCACCCGATAGGTGTATTCATCCACAATGTCACCCCGGTCGATAATCTTTTGCCCGTTGAGCACCATGCCGCTTGCAATGGGTATGCCGCTGAGTATGTCGTTGAGCTCGGAAACACTCTTTTGGCGGTTGTAGAGCAGGTTCGGCTCAATGTAGTCGTTCAGATTGCAGCGCTGCAAGGCTTGCCGGTGTTGTGCGATGTGCTCATCGGAGAATAGTGTCTCGTAGGCCGAACGTGTGGAATACAGGCAGCTTGCCGGCGTGCTTTGCGCTTCCTTCCCATTGATGACCCGCAGCATGGTGGTGGAGTCTTGGAGCAGTGTGTTATAGTTGGGCGCGCTGACGATGCCGTTCTGGTAGAGCCGGTGCAGGCGGTCGATGATGAGATTCTTGAAGTTGGCCGGCACTCCGGGGATGCCTGTTGCAAAGTCGGCACGAAATTTGGCTATGTTCTGCTCCTCTACGTTTGCATCATAGTTGTAGTAGGGCTGGAACATTTTTACGATGGAGTCCTGTTCTTTCTTTATGGTTTCATCGGTCTTGTAGATGGGGAAATCAAATTTGGCAATGAATGAGCTGTAGGGCCAGGGCTTGCCGATATCATAGTGTATTTGTGGATGCTCGGTTCTGGGCAGGAACCACGTAATGAGAGCCACAGTGGACAATACCATGGCTGTCCTTGTCAGCATATTACGCCAGAAATGTTCTTCTTTTGTCTGAAACATGGGTGTCTGAGCTTATTATGTTCTATTGAGAGGCAAAAATACGAAAAGAAAAGCCAATAGTCGAAAGAAAAGTATTATTTTTGCATGTTAAAATATCAAGTCAAGGAAAATATATGTCTGACAGGAGAGTGAGAGTGCGGTTTGCACCCAGTCCTACAGGGCCCCTTCACATTGGTGGAGTGCGTACGGCCCTCTATAATTATTTGTTTGCCCGCCAGCATGGCGGCGACCTTGTATTTCGCATTGAAGACACTGACACCCATCGTTTTGTGCCGGGAGCCGAAGAATATATTCTCGAATCTTTTCGCTGGCTGGGCATCCAGTTTGACGAGGGGGTGAGCTTTGGAGGCTCGCATGGTCCCTATCGTCAGAGTGAGCGTCGTGATATTTATAAGAAGTATGTTCAGCAGCTTCTTGATAGTGGCAAGGCCTATTATGCTTTCGATACCCCTGAGGAGTTGGAGGCCAAGCGCGAGAGTGAGAGCAATTTCCAATACGATGCTCATACTCGCATGCAAATGAAGAATTCGCTCACAATGAGTGCCGATGAGGTTAAGCGACGCATTGAGGAAGGCGAACAGTATGTGGTGCGTTTCCTTGTGGAGCCCGGCATCGAGGTTCATGTGAACGACATGATTCGTGGTGATGTCTGCATCAAGAGCGATATTCTCGACGACAAGGTGCTCTATAAGAGTGCTGATGAGTTGCCCACCTATCATTTGGCCAATATTGTCGACGACCACCTCATGGAGATTTCTCACGTCATTCGAGGCGAGGAGTGGCTGCCTTCCGCACCGCTTCACGTGCTGCTCTATAGGGCTTTTGGCTGGGAGGACACGATG
This sequence comes from uncultured Prevotella sp., assembly GCA_900318855.1. Classification (GTDB taxonomy): domain Bacteria; phylum Bacteroidota; class Bacteroidia; order Bacteroidales; family Bacteroidaceae; genus Prevotella. The sequence continues at coordinate 2,263 of ONMG01000107.1, read as the reverse complement.
CCGCGCTTTGCCCACCTGCCTCTGCTGCTCAAGCCCGAAGGCAAGGGCAAGCTGTCGAAGCGTGATGGCGACCGGCTCGGCTTCCCCGTGTTTCCGCTCGAGTGGCATGATCCCAAGACGGGGGAGGTGTCGTCGGGCTATCGGGAGAGTGGCTACTTCCCTGAGGCTGTCATCAATTTCCTTGCCCTGCTTGGGTGGAATCCCGGCACTGAGCAAGAGCTCTTCTCGCTCGACGAGCTTGTGAAGGTGTTCGACATCACAAAGTGCTCGAAGAGTGGTGCCAAGTTCGATTATCAGAAGGGCATCTGGTTTAACCACGAGTATATTCTTCGCAAGAGCGACGACGAGATAGCCCGTCTCTTTGCACCCATTGTGGCCAATAATGGTGTCGACGAGTCGTTCGAGCGCGTGCGCCAGGTGGTGCACATGATGAAGGACCGTGTGAGTTTTGTCAAGGAGTTGTGGCCCCTCTGTTCCTTCTTTTTCATTGCTCCTGCCGACTTCGACGCTAAAACCGTGAAGAAGCGCTGGAAAGACTGCTCCACCCAGCAGATGACAGAGCTGGCCGACGTACTTCAGAATATCGACGACTTCTCAGTGGAAGGACAGGAGAAGGTAGTGATGCAGTGGGTCGAGGACAAAGGCTATAAATTGGGTGATGTGATGAATGCCTTCCGGCTTGCTTTGGTGGGCATCGGCAAAGGACCGGGTATGTTCGACATCTCTGCTTTCCTTGGCAAGGAGGAGACGCTGCGCCGCTTGCTCCACGGTATAGAGGTGATTCCCGGGCTTAAAGCCAAACTGAGTGCTGAATCCTGATGACTAAATAATTATTTCCGTGTATAATCTGTTGATGAACCTTTTGGTCGCCGGTGTGGCCATAGCCAGCATCTTCGACCACAAGGTAAAGAGAATGTGGAAGGGTGAACACCGCACCCTTCCCTTGCTCCGTGAGAAGGTGGACCCTGAAGCCAAGTATATTTGGTTCCATGCAGCCTCGCTTGGCGAATTTGAGCAGGGACGTCCTTTGATAGAGAGCATCCGTCGGTTGCATCCAGAGTACAAGATACTCCTCACCTTCTTCTCCCCCTCGGGCTATGAAGTGAGGAAGGACTATCAGGGGGCCGACATCGTCTGTTATCTGCCCCTCGACACCGTTCGCAATGCCCGCCGGTTCCTGCGCACAGTGAGGCCGGTAATGGCATTCTTCATCAAGTATGAGTTCTGGTACAACTATCTCCACATTCTTCGTCACCGTGGTGTGCCCACTTACAGTGTTTCGAGTATCTTCCGCCCCGGACAGATTTTCTTCCGGTGGTATGGACATCAGTACACCAAGGTGCTCGGATGCTTCACCAAGTTCTTCGTGCAGAATGAGCAGAGCCGGCAGCTGCTGTCAACCATAGGCGTACAACAGGTGGAGGTGGTCGGCGACACCCGCTTCGACCGCGTGCTCCAGATAAAAGCCACGAGCAAGCACCTCCCCATCGTTGAGGCCTTCAGCAAGGGCCATCCGGTGTTTGTGGCAGGTTCAAGTTGGGAGCCCGACGAGGACATCTTCGTGGAGTACTTCAACGCCCATCCTGAGTGGCGCATCATCATTGCGCCCCATGTGGTGAATGAAGACAGACTGCAGAAACTATTGGGCAGACTCAAGCGCTATACGGTGTGCTATACGGTGACCACACCCGAGGAGGCAGCCAAGGCCGAGTGCCTGATAATCAATTGCTATGGACTTCTCTCTTCGGTCTACCATTATGGCCAGGTGGCCTACGTAGGTGGAGGATTTGGCGTGGGCATCCATAATGTGCTCGAAGCGGGCGTGTGGAACATGCCGGTGATTTTCGGCCCCAATAACCAACGCTTCCAGGAAGCCAGAGGACTCATTAAGGCCGGAGGCGGATTCGAAATCCGGGATTACACCAGTTTTGCCGCCTTAATGGATAGGTTTCATGCCCATCCCGATGAGCTTCAAAGTGCTGGGAAGAAAGCCGGCGACTTTGTGAAAAGCTGTACGGGAGCCACCGAGATGATTATCAAGAGCGTGTTCGGATAATCCATCTCGCAGTGTTATATCCACGACCGTCGGGAAGTCTCATACCTTTGACCTCTCCGGCAGTCGTGGACTTTCTTTTTCCTATCTCACCATTCTTTCCTGACTTCGTCACTCAAAAAAGTCCATTTTGTAATTGATTGATAAACAATATTTTGTATCTTTGCATACCCTAATTTTGGGGTACGCAAAAGGTCTTTTAACTATGTT
>ONMG01000093.1 GCA_900318855.1 uncultured Prevotella sp. | reverse complement strand
CTCATCAGGAATGACGAGCTCCCCTTGTTGTTGCTGGTCGGCTGGCTGCTTCGAGTCAGCAGGTTGAGCAGGCTTCTGCGTGGGCTGTGCCTTGGCCGGCGCCTCATCGGGAAGGACGAGTTTTCCTTGCGGTTGCTTGTCGGCTGGCTGCTTCGAGTCGGCAGGTTGAGCAGGCTTCTGCGTGGGCTGTGCCTTGGCCGGAGCCTCATCAGGAATGACGAGCTCCCCTTGCTGCTTCCCAGAAGCCGGCTGCTCATCGGGCAGTAACAAGCCTCCCTCTTCGACCGGCTGCTTCTTGGCGGGCGTTTTCTCGTCGGGCACCGTGAGCGCTCCTTGCCCACTATTGGCAGGCTTTGCGGCAGGCTGCTCGTCGGGCACCAGAGTACCGCCTCCCTGCCCCGTAGTTGCAGAATTATCGTCAATGAAGGTTCCGTCGTCGAGCATGTCGTCCACCTCCTTTTCGGTGCGCACGGGTCTCGTGGTGGTCACTTCTTCGGGTTCCTCAAGCAGCTGCATGGTGCTCACCTTGAGCGGTGCGAAATGGCGGGAATAGAACTTGTCGTAATCGTCGTAGCTGTACTGCTGACCCAGCAGCGGCAGGTTGGCCTCACTGATGATGACCGAACGGGCCTTTCCGAGGAGTGCTTTGAGCGAAGTCTGCGCAAGCACTGCCCGGGCATACTGCAGGGCTTCATCGAAGTTGCGGAAGCCCGCCACCTTCATGCGGTGCAGTGGGCCATCGCCATCGACCGAGATGTCGAAATTACGCACCAGATAGCTGGTAAAGTTGTACTTGGCCAGGCGGAAGAGCAACTGGTTCTCGTTGACGGAATCGGGGTGAAACACGAGCATAAATACAAAGTTCGTATTGCGCTCGTTGGAGAATTTACGGGCCTGAATGGAGTCGCTGTCGCTGAGCACGGCACTGCGCCGGCTCCACACGTTCCCGATGTCGAACTTTCCGCCCCGGAGCTGCCGACCCTTGTTCACTCCGTTGATAATCATGCCTGCCATCTCGCTCACACTGCTCTGCGGATACTTCTCGACCACCTCCTTCAGGTTGTCAAGACAGCCCTTGGCATCGCCTGCATTGAGTTTGCCCAAGGCACCGATGAAGAGGAACTTGTCGCGATTGGCCCCCAGCGGGAAGCGCTTGGCCGAGAACTCGGCATTGGCCTCCACCTCAGCATAACGATCGGCTTTGAAGGCCTCGTAGGTAGCAGCATAGAGCGAATCTTCCAAGTGAACCCCGAAGCGGGCATTCTCGGCAAAATGAGGATCGGAGAGCAGTGCCGTCCATTGGCTCTTGGGACATTCCTTCTTCAAGCGTTCCACATAGCCCTCGGCGACAGCGGGCTCGTGTCTTCGAGAGTAAAGCAGGAAGAGATGATAGAACACGTCGTCCATGTGCTCATATTTGGGGTATTGAGTAGCAAGGCGCAGGAGATATTTTTCACTGAGCTTCAGATTGTCGAGTTTATCCTTGAAGATGATGCCGGCCTGGCAGAGTCCGTCCATTATAATGGCATCGCTGGCCTGCACCTGTTCGGGCGTGAAGGGTATCTGAGCCAGATAGTACTCACGACGGTGGGGATCACTGGCTGCGCTGTCGGTTTTCTGCTTCAGGGAGTCCTCGGCAGCAGCCTCACCGCCAGGGGTCGTCGAATCGGTTGCCGCCCCGTCAGTCTGGCCGTCGGCCGACTGGGCCACCACGGTTTTGTTCGACCGTTGCCAGTTGTCCTCATTAGGCCGCTTGCCCCAACGGCGCTCGAACTCAGCCTTGCCCTGGTTCACCGCCATAGGATTATAAAAGTACCACTTTCCGCCCTGACTTCCCGGTCCATTGGCATTCTGCCCCACAGAGCGGTTGTTGCCCATGCCCTGCCGGAGTTCGTTGCCCGCATTGGCTCCCTGAGCGTTGGCAGCCTCCTGCTCAGCATTTGCTCTCGCCTCCTCTTTCTCCTTCTTCTTCAAAGCCTCTATTACACGGTCGATAGCGGCATTGCGCTCCTTCTCGCCCATCTTGGCGAGTGTCTGGAGTGAGTCTTGCAGATGGACGGCGTCGGTGTGTGGCACCAGCTCGTCAAGCACCTTAGAGCGGTTGGACAGTTGTTCGTAGTCTTTGCGCTCCTTATCGAGCAGACCTATCGCCTCGCCATAGCAGCGGCGTGCATCACCGAACTTTTCTCGTTGCCAGTAAAGGTCGCCCAGCTTGAGCAGAAGCACTCCCTTCTCAATACCACTGCGGGTGGCACCCTTGTTACCCTTTTCGTAGGCGCTGATGGCGCTCAGTGTGTCTTTCTGAGCGAGATAGATATTGCCGATGGCATAGTAGACCTGATCGAGATAGTCCTTGTTATTATCCGACCTTGCCATGCGCTTCAGCCGCCCTATCATCTTCCGCGCCTGCCCCGAGGCCATCACCTCGGTCATGGCGATGCGCGCATTGAACTCCACCTCATAGGGCGGATTGAGCCTCACCACATGGCGGTAAGCCTTGAAGGCCAGCTGCCTGTTGCCCGTCTGCTCATAGAGCTGGCCCAGCAGATACCACTCGCGGGCGCGTTGCTTCCGACGCATCTCGTGCTTGATGACCTTGCGTAGCAGAGGGATGGCCTGTCCATAGTCGCCCGTGTGGATGTAGTAGTCGGCCAGCGTGTAATCCCATTCCTTGCGGGCGCGCCAGTGGATAGAGTCGCGGCGCATGTTGCGGATGACATCCTCGGCATCGTAGAGCCAGCCTTCCTCCACGTAGCACTTGGCCAGCCAGGCGCGCGCCCGGCCGTAGATGGCAGGCTGCGTCTGATAGAGACGGCTCATATAAGCGAAGGTGGAGGCAGCGGCGTCGAAGTCGCCCTGATAGAACTGCGAGCGACCCATGAGCATCCAGGCCTTCCACAGGAAGGGGTTATACTCCTTACGGCTCAGCCATTCAATGTCGCGCTCCGTCTTGCGCCGCTTCTTGTCCCACACCGGCCGTCGCTTGATACTGTGCAGTCGGATGGCTTTCTGTGCTTTCTCTATGGCCCGGTCGAAGTTGCCTTTGCCGAGCTCGCGGCTCTGCTTGTTGCCCACGGTGTAGAGCGGTATCATCTCGGTGAAGTTATCCTTGTTGCCATTCTCCTTTTCGAGTGAGCCGTCAATATAAGCCAGCGTTCCATTATAATAGGTATTATAGTTGGCCGTGAAGGCATGCCAAAAGCGATGCGACGCAGTGTTCTTCTGCGTGCTGCAACCGGCGGCGAGCAGCAACATGAATGCGGGCAGCAGGGCGGCTATGAGTGTAGTCTTGAATATGGACTTCAACTTTACTTTGGGCTTATCTTATATAAAACGGAAAAAACGGCCATTAATTGTTATTCACGAGCATAAAGAGCTCATCTTTCAATGCGTCGGGCACTTGAATGCCGCGCAACACCAGGCTCCGGTTCCACGCCTTCACCTCCTCGGGGCGCAGTGTGTCGAGTACGTCGCGGAATTCATCCACCTCGGCATCGGTATAGCTGTCGGAGGGGCGCTGGCGAAACCGGTCGAGCTCCTCATCCTCGAAGTATTCCAGCGGTTCTGTGGCCGCCTTCATCATGCACTCCTGCTCGCAGGTGGGGTCGTAGCCACTGCAGGTGGCACACGAGCCCGACTGAGGTTGCTGGATGGGCGTCTCAGTGTGGCCGCCAAATAACAGATGCCCCAGGGCGACAAGGACGCCTAAGGCCAGGAGCAACGATATGAGCACAAGGACGACCATGGGCTACTCCTCCTCTATACTGAAACCGGCCTTGCGGAAATCGTCCCAGAAGGTGGGATACGACTTGTCCACCACCTCGGGATGAAGGATGGAGAGACCGGGAAACTTGATGCACATCGGAGCAAAGCTCATGGCCATGCGGTGGTCGTCGTAGGTACAGATGGGCTCCATAGTGGGTTCGCAGCGCGTGCCGTCCCACTCCAGTGCATTGTCGGAGTCACTGCTCACTACGAAGCCAAGCTTCCGGGCCTCGGTCTCAAGGGCATGGATGCGGTCGGTCTCCTTGATGCGGAGACTACCCAGGCCTGTGAAGTGAAAGGGGAGGCCGATGGCCAGACAGGTGCAGGTGAGCGTCTGAGCCACATCGGGCGAATTGATGAAGTCGTACTCCAGTCGGGGCAGCGTACTGAGATGGCGCGTGAGCCTCACAGCGGGAGTGCCGTCGGCAGTGCGGGTGAAGGCCGTCTTCACCCCCAGTAGCGAGAAGATGTAGCGAACCACCGAGTCGCCCTGCCGCGAGGCATCGTGGAGGCCGGGCAATAAGACTGTTGACTCACTGTCGGACATTAGTGCCAGCACCTCGTACCAATAAGAAGACGCGCTCCAGTCGGCCTCAATACGATAATTCAGTCCATGATAGGCTTCGTGAGGCACATGAATGGTGCTCACGTCGCTCCATTCTGCCTTCGACCCGAACTCATGCATCACGTGCAGGGTGAGGTCGATATAGGGGCGGGAAACAATTTCCCCACACAGATGAAGGTCGAGTCCATTCTTCAGAGTGGGAGCTATGAGCAGCAGTGCCGAGATGTACTGCGAACTCACGTCGCCTGCTATCTCAAGCTGACCACCCTCGAGCGCCTTACCACGTATGCGCAAGGGAGGATAGCCCTCCTCACCCAAATAAGTGATGTCGGCCCCAAGATAGCGCAAGGCCTCCACCAAAGGCCCTATGGGCCGGTGCTTCATGCGGTCGGTGCCCGTGAGCGTGTGCTCGCCCGGAGTCACACTGAGATAAGCCGTGAGGAAGCGCATGGCAGTGCCCGCACCGTGAATATCGATGACGGGGGGCATCTGCTCCAAAGCCGTGCGTATGACCTCTGTGTCGTCGCACGGCGAAGGATTGATGAGGTTGACTTTCTCACCGGCAAGGGCGCTGATGATGAGCGCACGGTTACTTATGCTTTTCGACGCGGGCAATTCTACCGACGCATCTATCTTACTCGGGGAATTAAGTGATAGCTTCAGTGACATCTACTTTCTTTGCAATAACGGATTAATATCGTTCACCATCATGGCGCACACCCACACTTCCTCAGCCCCACTACGAAGCTAGGGGAGGTCCGTGATACGCCAATGTGATTACAAAGATACTGCAAACGAGAGGAATGGCAAAGAAAAAGCTTGCTTTTTTCGTTGCCATTCCCGAGTGCCGCCCATCTTCACGCGAAGCGTAAAGACTGCAAACGAGAGACCTATTGTTCTTCACCTTTTATCTTTGCACATCAATCAATTATAAACTTCTTTGATAAATTTGGGGTGACGCGTTGGCGAAGCCCGGAGTGTTGTTTTTGATGTCTCTTAAATTTCCCTTCCCTACTTACCATCTGCTCTCCCTGGCACTTGAGACTTCGGACTTCGGCTGTAGGTCTCGCTGAGCGCTTCGGTCATGGGGGCAGCATGCTTACGGCATATGGCGTAGATGTCTCCGCCAATTGGCGCACATAGCTCCGCCGTTTGGCGTACATGTCTCCGCCAATTGGCGTAACATCCGTCATCCTTGGGACCCAACGTTCCGAGGTTGCCGATTTTAACAGATGCAGCCGGCTGCCAACGTACTGTATCTTTGCCATGTCGGAAAGGGCTTAGGGGAAATATCCGTGGTTCAGACGATGATGCTTGATGCGAACAGCGGCCCGTCATACGCAAGCATGCTCAGCTGCATCTCAAAAGGCCACACAGCGAGCTCAAATAGAGCTACGACTCTTTACTAAACAGCAGATTACTATCACATGTCAGCCCCCATAGCCACTGCCGCCACTCACCTCGGGTCTATGGGAACCATCACCTTTGGACTGAAGAATTCAACTCATGGCGCGTCCCATCTCACAGCATGCCTTCCGGCTCCCTACGCTCGGCAAGGAAAGCCCACCCTCAAGGCCGGAAGCGAAAAAAGCTGCATTTTTTTTTGCCATTCCCCCCGATTGGTGTAACTTTGCACATTATGAGAAGATTATGGCTTTGCTTAGGAGTAGCGGTACTGGTGGGCTGCGCCAAAACTGCTGACGACGAGGCTCGTCCGCTGCTGAAAAAGATAGAAGGCTACTACGCTGAGGGGCAATATAAGACAGTGCTCGACTCTATAGAACAGTTGCGCGTCTCCTATCCCCATGCTATCGAGAGCCGAAAGCGTGCCCTTGAGCTGTGGCAGGACGCCTCGCTCAAACTGGCCCAGCGCGATGTGGCTCTCACCGACTCAGCCCTTCAGGCCACCACCGTGCAGCTCTCGGCTGCCCGGGATCTGCTCACCAAGAACTGGCTCAGCGTGAAGCGCGACTCACTGCAGGCGCGCTACGATGCCATGTGCGGTGTTGTGAGGATGATACACGCACGGCAGAAGCAATACAAGCAGGCTAAAAGCGAAAAGTGAGCCGCAGCCACCTTGGCAGTCAGCACAGAATCGATTAACGTTGCATCTACAAATTATGGACAAGCTAAATACAGAGGCACAGTTTCAGGAAGTGATGAGGGAATGCCGACAGCTCTTCGAGCTCAAGCTCCACGACTACAGCCCTTCCTGGCGACTGATGCGCCCCACCACCGTCACTGACCAGCTCTTCATCAAAGCCAAGCGCATCCGAACGCTTGAGATTACCCACACCTCACTCGTCGGCGAGGGCATACGCCCCGAATTCATCGCGCTCATCAACTACGGCATCATTGCCCTTATACAACTCAAAGAGGGGACTGCCGACAGGGTGGACATGAGCAACGACGACGCCCTCAAGCTCTACGACCAATACGCACATGAGGCCTTGGAGCTGATGAAGCGCAAGAACCACGACTACGGCGAGGCCTGGCGCGAGATGAGGGTGAGCAGCTACACCGACTTCATACTCACCAAGCTGGAACGGGTGAAAGAGCTCGAAGACAATGGCGGTAAGGCCCTTGCCTCCGAAGGCATCGACTCCAACTATATGGACATCATCAACTACGCCGTGTTCGGTGCCATCAGGCTGGCCGGAAAACAACCCGCACATGCGTGAGCACCTCAAGACTTTGGGGGTCAACCTGTGCAGACTCCTCATAGCACTGACCTTCATCCTCTCGGGATTCGTCAAGGCCATCGACCCACTGGGCACCCAATACAAGATAGACGACTATTTGGAGGCAGTGGGACTTGCAGGAATGCTACCCGGATGGCTTACGCTGACCTCCTCGGTAGCCCTGTCGGCCACCGAGTTCACGCTGGGCATTCTCCTGCTCTTCGCCATCAGGCGTCGTCTGGCCTCCCGGCTGGCTCTGGTATTCATGGTGCTGATGACCGCCATCACCGTGTGGCTCGCTGGCTGGAACCCTGTGAGCGACTGCGGGTGCTTCGGCGACGCAGTGAAACTCACCAACATGGAGTCGCTGCTAAAGAACATTGTGCTACTCGCCTGTGCAGCAGCCATCAGCGCGGCGCCACGCAGAATGAAGCGCTTCGTCTCGGAATCAAACCAGTGGATAGTGGTCAACTACACAGTACTCTTCATCCTCGGATGCAGCATCTGGAGCCTGTGGGCATTGCCCGTATTTGACTTCCGGCCCTATCATGTGGGAGCCAACATCCGCAAAGGCATGGAGATACCCAAGGGAGCTCCACAGCCCCAATTCGAAACCACGTTCATCCTGCAGAAGAAGGGAGTGAAGAAGGAATTCACGCTCGACAACTACCCCGACTCCACATGGCAGTTCGTCGACAGTAAGACGCGACAGATATCGGAAGGCTATGTGCCTCCCATCCACGACTTCTCAATAGAGCACGACGGTAACGACATCACCGACAGTATCGTCAGCAACAAAGGCTATACTTTCCTGCTCATCAGTCCCCATCTGGAGCGGGCCGACGACAGCGACTTCGGCGACATCAACCAGGTGTACGACTACGCTGTGGCCGAGCAGGTGCCTTTCTACTGCATCACCTCAAGCTCTCGGGAGGCCAAGATCCACTGGCAGGACATCACGGGTGCCGAATACCCCTTCTGCACAGCCGACGCCACAACGCTCAAGACCATCATCCGCAGCAATCCGGGACTTGTGCTGCTAAAGGATGGAGTCGTGGTCAACAAATGGAGCCACAATCAGCTGCCCAAGGCCGACCAGCTCACCTCGCCAATCAGCAAGGCTGCTATCGGGCAGATGCCCTCCGACGGCATAGCACGCAAACTCACAGCCCTCATACTCTGGTTTGTGCTGCCGCTGTTCCTGCTTACACTGGCCGACAGGCTTTGGGCATGGAGCAAATGGGTAAGAGAGAAGGAGAATAACAACAAGATATATCAACTCTTAATCAAGCAAAAGAAAATGAGAAAGAAGATTGTTGCAGGCAACTGGAAAATGAACGAGAACCTGCAGGAGGGCGTCGCCCTCGCTAAGGAAATCAATGAAGTGCTGAAAGCTGACAAGCCCAACTGCGGTGTGATTATCTGTACACCGTTCATCCATTTGGCCAGCGTGGCTCAGGTCATCGACCAGGATGTGGTGGCTCTGGGTGCAGAGAACTGCGCCGACAAGGCCAAGGGTGCCTACACGGGTGAGGTCTCTGCCGCCATGGTGAAGAGCACCGGTGCACAGTATGTTATCCTGGGACACTCTGAGCGTCGCCAGTACTATCATGAGACTCCCGAAATCCTGAAGGAGAAGGTGGAGCTTGCACTGGCCAACGGACTGAAGGTCATCTTCTGCTGCGGTGAGACGCTCGAAGAGCGTGAGGCCAACAAGCAGAACGAAGTCGTGAAGGCTGAGCTCGACGGCAGCGTGTTCCACCTCTCTGCCGAGGAATGGAAGAACATCGTGCTCGCCTACGAGCCCATCTGGGCCATCGGCACAGGCAAGACCGCCACAGCCGAGCAGGCTGAGGAGATGCTGGCCTACATCCGCTCTATCGTTGCCGAGAAGTACGGCAAGGAGGCAGCTGAGGATACCACTATTCTCTACGGTGGCAGCTGCAAGCCCAGCAACGCAGCTGAGCTCTTTGCTAAGCCCGACATCGACGGTGGACTCATCGGCGGTGCCTCGCTGAAGGCAGCCGACTTCAAGGGCATCATCGACGCCTGGAAGAAGTAATCACCCAAAGGCATCTGCCCCAACCTGGCACCGAAGAATACAGCCGGGGCAGATGCCTTAACTTATCAACTAAAAGAATCGAAATGAGGAAATTCGTCTTTCTATTAGCCGCCTTACTCAGCTTCTCGGCTGCATCGCAAGCCCAGACTTTCCTTGAGCACCTTAGAGCGAAAGAGGAAGGAAAGGGAACTGTGACCATCACCCAAAGCAAGCAAATCGACGAGCTCGTGAATGCCCGGAAGGCGGAAACTCCCCAAACGGCAGACTCTCCAAAGAATAACACGCTCAAGGTGGAGACTCCGCAAACGGTAACGAAGAAGAAGGAAGAAAAGCGACCTGCCACACCAGTACGCAAGGAGGTGAGTGCCACAGAAAATCACAGCACCGTGGCCCCGCAACACCATGAGGAGTCCGCTAAGCGGCCACAGAAGCAGGAACCCGACTCCACACGCAAGGAAGTCCAAAAGAAGGAAGCCGAGGCCGAAAGGATTGAAGAAGCCCGGAAACGCGCCGAACAGCAGGACAACACCGACTTTGACATCCCTACGGTTGACATGCGCAAAAAGGTGATGCGCGGAGCCTACAAGGTGAACGGTTATCGCGTTCAGGTGTTCTCGGGCGGCAATTCACGAGCTGACAAACAGAAGGCACAGCAGATTGGCAACAATGTCAAGATGGCTTTCCCCAACCAGCCGGTCTACGTGCACTTCTATTCACCAAGCTGGAAATGCCGTGTCGGCAACTTCCGTACCTACGGCGAGGCTGAACATATGATGAAAGAACTCAAAAAGATGGGCTACCGTCAGGCCTGTGTGCTCAGAGGCAAGATAACGGTGCAAGACTGAAACAAGGATGCCCATACCTTATTATTTATTATAGCTGAAAATGAATCCAGAGACAGAATTCAGAGAGGGACTTGACGAACTGGCCGGCTGCTACCGGCGGGTCTTGGAGCTCTTGGGCGAAGACCCGGAGAGGGAAGGACTCAAGAAGACACCACTCAGAGTGGCCAAGGCAATGCAGATACTCACCCGAGGCTACCTCCAGGACCCACAGAAGGTGCTAACCGACGCACTCTTCAAGGAAGAATACAACCAGATGGTCATCGTGAAGGACATCGACTTCTTCTCGCTTTGCGAGCACCACATACTGCCCTTCTACGGCAAGGTGCATGTGGGCTATATACCCAACGGATACATCACCGGACTTAGCAAGATAGCCCGAGTGGTCGACATCTTCAGCCACCGGTTACAGGTTCAGGAACGGCTCACCGAACAGATAAAGGACAGCATCCAGCAAGCACTCAAGCCAATGGGGGTGATGGTGGTCATCGAGGCCAAACACATGTGCATGCAGATGAGAGGTGTAGAGAAGCAGAATGCTATCACTACGACAAGCGCTTTCAGCGGCGCCTTCAACCAGGCCAAGACACGCGAGGAATTCATGAACCTGCTTCGGGGAGAGACGCGTAGGCTTTGATTGCGTGGCTACGAGACTCGGCCTCTGTACTGCAGAATCGTCTTAGCACACGTAAATACCGACATCTCTCAAATAATCAACTTACCATTCAACTATGAAACAATCAAAGAATACTGTCTTGATGACATTGATCGTTGCCATAGCATGTCTGACCTTTTCTTCCTGTCTCGGTGGTGATGATGACGATACGAAGCTGACACAGGAAAAGCTCAACGAGGCCGTGTCTGTCATTTCCGGATCGTACAGCAGCACCGTCTACTTTGAAGACGGGAAGGGAATAGACTCGATGGAGAATGTGAACTTGGGCATCAGCAACGAAGGACTCTTTGTGGATAACTTCCCACTTGCGGCCTTAGCCACTTCCGTGCAGGGCAATGACTCGGTGCAAGCTGGACTGCGACGAGGCGGCTACATACACTTGAATGCGGGCGTAGCATTCTACGATTTGGAAACCGACTATTATTTCACACTCTCTCCTGCTACCACTACAGCCAAAATCCACTATGGCGGTGCAGACCACGAACTGCAAATCACCTTCAGCAGCGACATGCTAAGCTCAGCCGGAGTTTACTATAAGGAAAAGAAAAAACTGGCACTGATGTTCGGTATTCAGCGCATACTGCTTGACAACCGCATGGATCTGCTTTCTGGAAAAGCTATTATACATTTAGAATCTAAAAACAAATTCAGTTAAACCTGTTGAATGATGAAACTTAAGCACATTATTCATGCTTTGAGCCTAACCTTTTGTTTGGTCTCAGGCATTTTACTCTCATCCTGTCTGAACGATGACAACAATGACGGTAATTTCACCCCGGAGGAAAGCCGCACAATGCTCTCTGCCATGTCGGGAACTTATTCCGGTAAAGCTCTTATGCTTTACCTCAAATCGGCCAATGGCTCTTCCTATACAGACTTGAGCAGTGACGTACAGAAGGATTCCGTATCAACTTACTTTTCTGTCCGCACCGACTCTACCCTAATGGTGCAATTCCCGGTCAGTCTGCTGGCTCATTGCGTGACCGACTCCACAAACACCGCTCTTATAAGCGCTTTGCAGCACTCTTCCTCTCAAACGCTCACTTGCAAGATTTATCTTGAGCAGAGCTTCACAAATTCGTCATATTACTACGGCTTCTACGCACTACCTCAAGAGACGACGACAGTGGATGTAGGCTCCGGCACCAATACTTTCCGTATAAAAGTTGGGTATGCCATGTCGGCCACCTATTTCAACTCTACTCAGTATAGCTTTACTAGCATCGGTCAGTACATCCTTTCTGGGAACGGAATGGCCTTCTATATCCTTCCCGGCACTATCAGCGTGAACGGCGAGGAACAGAAGATGATGCCATGCCCCATCCTCTTCACGGGTACCCGATAAAGAAAGCATATTCATTAATATCTTGGTTCACATGCTCCCAAGAGCTGAGACCAGAACTTTGTAACATTTTAAAACATCATTATGAAATTGATATCTTGGAATGTCAATGGTTTAAGGGCCTGTGCAGACAAGGGATTTGCCGAATCATTCAAAGCTTTGAATGCTGATTTCTTCTGCCTACAAGAGACAAAGATGCAAGCCGGGCAACTGGAACTTGAGTTCGACGGCTACGAGTCATACTGGAACTATGCTGAGAAAAAAGGCTACTCAGGAACTGCCATCTACTCGCGTCACAAACCACTCTCGGTAACCTACGGCATGGGAGTAGAGGAACACGACCACGAAGGAAGAATCATCACCTTGGAGATGTCCGACTTCTACCTTGTCACGGTTTATACGCCCAACTCACAGGACGGACTGAGAAGGCTCGACTACCGTATGCAATGGGAAGATGACTTCCGCAACTTTCTGAAGGCATTGGACAAGAAAAAGCCAGTCATCGTATGTGGTGACTTGAACGTGGCTCACGAGGAAATCGACATCAAGAACCCGAAAACCAACCGACGCAACGCCGGCTTTACCGACGAGGAAAGGGAGAAGATGACCATATTGATCAACGATGGCTTCATCGACACCTTCCGTACGCTGCATCCCGACCAGGTGACCTACAGCTGGTGGAGCTATCGCTTCCACGCTCGCGAAAAGAATGCCGGCTGGCGTATAGACTACTTTCTCACGTCCGAAAGATTGCGGCCACGCATAACCGACGCGAAAATCCACACCGAGATTATGGGTAGCGACCACTGCCCGGTAGAGCTCGACTTAGAATAACCCATGCAGGTCTTCATGCCTCGCTGACAAAGCAGACGAGCATGGAGACCTACACTGTTAACTAACACATTCAATCATATTCCATGAAACGTACTATCTGCATAAGCTTTCTTTCACTATTCTCGGCCTCAATGGTCATGTCGCAAGTCCTCACTCCACACAAGTATACGAACCCAACAGGCCATGCATTCCCTATTCTTGCCTGGTATTCCATACTTAACGATGACGTCTCGCACGTCAGACTCCAAGAGCTGGCCGATGCAGGGTTCAATCTCTCCTTCCAGATATACCCGAATACAGAAAGCCTGAAGAAAGCACTCAAAGCGAGCAGAGGCACCGGTGTGAAGTTGATAACAGCTTGCCCGCAGCTGTACAATAACACAGCCGTCACAGTGAAGGCACTTCGCAAAGACAAGCAGAACGCTGGTTATTTCCTTATCGACGAGCCATCAACCAATCACTTTACGGAACTCGCAGCCTGGGCACAGAAAATCAGGAGTGAAGACGATAGCCGGCTGCTCTATCTGAATCTACTTCCCAACTATGCCACTCCCGAACAATATGGAACAAAGACTTACAAACAGTATGTCGAGCGCTTTATCCGTGAGATAGGTCTTGGCTTCGTCTCCTTCGATCACTATCCGGTACTTTCAGATAGAGACAATTCCTATTTAAGAGAGGGATACTATGAGAATCTCGAGGATGTAAGCAGCGTGTGCCGGAAGGCAGAGATACCCTTTTGGGGATTTGCACTTGCAACGGCTCATGGTCCCTACCCCGTGATGACGCGCTCAATGTTGCGTCTGCAGGTATTCAGCAACCTTGCTTACGGAGCGCAAGGGCTCCAATATTTCACTTATTGGACGCCGACGCCTGCCGAACAAGCAGGCCTAAACTACCGCAATGCGCCTATTGATAACAATGGAAAACGGACTGAAGTATTTGACCTCATAAAAGAACTGAATGCTGAAGTGAGAAGGTTGACTCCGGTTTTCTTAGGTGCAAGTATCATTGACGTCGCTCATACAGGCAAAAAAATACCACTCGGAACACACAGCCCCAAGAGGCTTCCTTCCGCCATCCGCAATATCCACAGTAGTGGTGAAGGCTTCATCGTGTCTTACTTTACCAACCACAACAAGAACTATTTTATGGTGGTAAATCGTGACCTGCACCACCGCCAGCAGGCACACGTAGAGGCTACGGACATAGTGAGACGTATACTGAGCGACGGCACCTCGGTGCCAGCTTCTCTCTACAGCTGCAATCTTTGGCTGGAGCCAGGTGATTATCTGCTCTACGAATGGTAAATGAAAAGGGCGCGCTTCTCACGAGGCGCGCCTTCAACATATTCAAATAATCAGTAATATAGTAAAATAGATTTATAAGAGAGATTTCAGATCCTTGATGTTATGTTTCTCTACCGAGCCATTGGGGCGTGTCACCATGAAGTAGTCGTACTTCGACTGTCCGGCCTCGAATTCAGCAGACAACATGCCTCCGTCTCGTAGTTGCATCGTGAAATAACCATTCAGTTTGCCATTGGTGAACTTACCGTGCCACTTCTCCTTACCATTGGGATAATAAGTAGTCACATCACCATTGAGTTGGGTATTCTTGTCGTTGTTCAAGTCGACAAAGCTATACCCACCTTCAGCCTTCAACTGGCCATTCATGTAATAGTCCTTAAAGACATCCTGACGGTTCAATCCATTCCCCTGCTTCATGAGCAAGCGATAGTAACTAGCATCCTGAGCGTTAGCAACGTTCATTTTGTTAGCGGAATAGTAAATTGTGTCGCTCACAACAGTGGCATTAGCCTCTATGTGGTTGCGACCGAAGCTGCTCAAAGTCAGCATCATTAATGCGGTTACCAATAATACTCGTTTCATTGATCTTAAAGCTTTCAGTTTGTAAGTTTACTGCTGCAAAGGTAATACATTACCCTCAAACACGTATAGTCTTTAACCTTATTTTATCTATATTTTTCTCACGTAATATTCTTACATCCAGTAGCCAAGCCCTAATGATACGATACAGCAGATTTACACTATGTAATGCCAATACCAGACGAACTCGTTAACTATCTTACAGAAACGGCCTATTTACCGAACAACGTGTCAGATATTTACCAATTATTAACATCATCCGACACAAAGCGTTGAGCCTTCAGCAAAGCAGTATCGTAAAGATTATTCAAAGGACACAAAGACAAAGAGACATGGTTGACTTATATCAATTCAAGTCTTGCATCAGCACTTTACATATCAGACTGTAAGCAGAGTAGCCAAAAGGAGGAACATAAGTCAGATTACAAAGCAGTGATTGAAGGGTGGCTACAGCCTCCCTTCAACCAATTACGTTTATTAACATGTTACTATCTGAAACTATATCAGTGCCATTCAGCACATTACGACAAGCACTGTAAGATGACATCAGCAACTGTCAGCAAGAAGGCCACTCAGCCTTACAAATGGAAAGAAATGGGCAATGACACAAGGACATTGACGGGCTTTCCCCCAATGACTCCGGGTGTCCACTTAGGCATCAGTCCGACCACTCTAACCGCCTCTCCATCGATTAGCGGTGACACCTGCTGGACAACACAAGGCTGCACTATCTGGCCCGTCTTCGTGACAACAAAAGAAACGATAACCTTTCCCGAGACACCGTTCTCACCTTCAAGTTTCGGATAAACAATATTCTTCGCAAGGAAGTTCCTCATAGCAGCGGTGCCTCCAGGAAATACGGGGCCATTATCGCACGACCTGTAGACCGGCTCATTGTTGATACTGTCAACTGACTGGGGCATGGGTTCCACATTCGTGGGTACCAACTGCTTTAGCATCTTCTTCGTATCATTGTTAAACAGCCATTGCGCCACCTCACCGGTAAACATAGAACTAAAAGGCGTAATATTGACGGTTACATTGCCCGCATCATAATCATCGTATGTTTCTACACAATTACCATCAACAAGAATACGATTGACGTCTATCAAACAAGCATTGAGCAACTCGATACCGCATTGCTGGGGCAGGTCAATCGAAGCATTCGCCAGCAGTTGTTGCACCGCTTCCGGCTTGCTGTAGCCTGCCCCCGACAGTTTACCCACCTTGATGATTTGCTTCATCTCCTTAATTTCTGCCTTAAGGAGATCGTAGGTGATAAGCAGATTCAAAGTGTCGCTCTTGAACTGAGAATCCTTACCCGGCTCAACCGTTCGGCTCAACCGGTAAGATATAAACCGCCCCTGCTGATAGCCCGTCTCCAGCAACTTACACGTAACGTAACAGAACTTATTATCATCAGGGATGGTCTTGAACTTACCTTCCATCGGAACACCGTATCTTGAGACGAACAGTTGCATCGCCGACTGTTTTGTGGTGGCCTCAACTCCAAACAAATGCTTAGCAATGAACTGCTGAAGCGGTGTTACATCATGGCCGTCAACCCATTCCGGCCATTCCAGCTGCAAGTCGACCACATTCGTGTAATCTCCTTGCACACATAACAGATGAGTATTCGAGTAACTAATTCGGCTCTGTGCCGATAGCATCAAATAGCCACAGCACAGACATAAAGTCAACAATATCCTTTTCATTCCGCTACTTCTTATCTTGAAACACCAACTCCCCTGTGTAATTCATCACATCGCGTTCCTGCGCCACCACATTGATGCTGACCTGAGCATTATCAAACACGTCGAGCGTATAAATCAGGTTCTCTTCTCCATTGAAGACATCGATTCTGACGACACTCTTGTCCTTTCCGGAGCGTTTCACTTCATAACCTTTCACAAGCGCGTTGAAGTTCAGGGCCTTTCCGCCACCAAAAGGCACATTATAGGCTCTTCCAAAGAAAGGCAGATAGGAAGACAGGGTATCCCCCTGCAGCTGAAGATTATAGCCATATTCAAGTTGCCTTGTCATACCTCTTAAAGGCACCATCCTATTCACTTCGACATTGAAATGGCGATTATCCAAAGCCTTCACGACATTGGCAGCCAATTCCTGGCGACGCTGAGCCTTTTCGCCCTGGCTCAATGAGGAGCATGCTGTCAACATCACCAGCAAAGCTCCAATAAGAGAAACAAATATCTTCATACAGTGCAACTTTTATAATATAACACCGAAACCTTCAGCAGCTTGCAGCAAGGACCAGCTATTTAAATATCTTTTTATGTCCCTGCTGAATAACGACACCCCGATATCCCTTTTTTGCCTTCATTCCAGAGGTCGTATAGACGATTCCATTGTCGACTTGAGGAACGACTGGTCGACTAATTCCCGTTGAAGTAATTGACTTCACCACAAGGTTCTTCACTTCCCACGTTGGGGCACATGCAGCTGTACTGATATAACGGAAAGCCAACTTCACCTTGCTCCCCTTCCATGGGCTCAGGTCGGCTGATGTACTTTTGAACACCCATCCTGAAGCGACGACAGGGATATTCATATCCAGTCGCTCCCAGGTCTGGCCTGCATCCTTGCTAATCATCACCGACAGGAAGTCGTTGACATCATTATTCTTCAAGTAGGTGGCCAACTGGTCGAGGGTCAGGGTAACCTTACCCTCAGCAGTAGTAAGGTCAATCTCCGGAGATATAAGCCAACTCTCTGCTGCATAGTTGGTCTTATCATAATATGCCGAACCCTTCATACAGCTTACTGTCGAGTTCTTATAAGGTGTCCACACCTTGGTCAATCCTTCAGCCTGGGTCTTATTGTCAATGTTAAAACTGCCAGCATTAGCAGCGAACGGCTCACTAAAAATCACTTTATCTTCAACCGTCGGTCCTGAGGGAACACCCTTTCTGTAATGATCATAACTGAAGGCCATATTAACTGAGTCACCCCAGACATAATCTTCCAATCCCGGATAGTCCACAAAAGGATTGCGGTTGCCCTGAAGTGCGTAAACAGCGTTATTTCTATCAATCTCTTTCTGGCTCACGGGGTCCTCTTTAGCCCAGCGCAGGAGCATATTCATCTGCCAGTCAACAAATGGCTTATATTCGTCCTTCGAAAATATCTCCGCTGAGCCCGAACCGGCCGAAGACCAGCTCGTAATCGTAGCCTCATAGGCCGTTGCCATATAGAAATAGATACGCGCAAAATCGCCCTTGTATTCATCATTAGGCTCAAAGACTGTACCTGAGCCACCCTCCGTAGTACAGGAACCGAGCTTACTAAAGCCGTTGGCCGACTTATAGCCTTCACCCTTGTTCTCACCAAACGGATAGTTGCTCCGCCTATTGTTCACATAACCGTCAGCAGGAATCAAATGGAACAAGTCGGTATACATAGGCGAGCGTCCTCTAAACCAACTCTTCGGTAGGGAATGCTCACGATTGTAACTGTCGCCTTCATTCTTGTAAGAGGCTCCTTGGGCACTTCCACCAATGACAAAGTTGGTAATATCAGAATACATGTCCCACAATTTTCCGTCGGCACGCCGGTCCGTTGTCTTGTAAGCATCCCAAAGTTCTTCATAAGACAGTGCCTTGTGGGGATTAATAATCGCATAGAGACGCGACTTAAGCGCCCGCCCCTTATAGCCATTTGCATTTTTATAATAAGTGCCGGAATTGTTAGGTCCTTGGGCAGCTGCCGTTACCACAAAGAGCAGCAGCCATAATAGGAAAGAGGTACGATAGTTATTCATTCTACACCTGTTTATAATATGATTAATGTATTATTTTCTTTCCATCAACGACATATACTCCATGCTGCAATCCGGCAATCGACTGTCCGCACTCATTCCTGCGGAACACCACCCGTCCTTGCATATCGTAGACGCCAGAGCGCTTCTCCTTGTTCAGCTTCAAGCTTACGACATTGGAAGCAGCATTGGGATTGTCAGCCCTCAATCGGTATTTCACCAGCATGGCATAATCGGAAGCCAAGGCAAACGGGGTCTGCACCATCATCTTCTTCACACTGCCCCAACCTTCCACGAGAGCATCGGGAAGCATACCTTCGCGACGATAGTGGGTCCAGGCATAATCGAGGTTATCATTGAAGAGTTCGATGCTCTTGGATACGGATGGTGAGTAGTTATAGACATCGAGCAAGCCTCGCAAGAGCACATCATTAAACCAAGGCATATTGTCGTAGTCCTTGCTGTTGTTGGCCGGCCACTGGCGGGCGTAGCCACTATCGGTTTTCACATAGTGAGTGAAGTAGCTGTAGGCAGCTTCTGAAATATACTGCATATCGTCCAGATACTTTTGCTCACCAGTGATACGGTAGAGTTCGGCAGCACCCGACAGCTCAGTGCCAGTGTTATAAGTGAACTTCGTCCCACCAGGATTACCGACATCAACATGGGCACGGTAACGCCGTCCTTGGATAGTATCAAATCTCAATTCACCCGTCACGCCGCCTCTCATATCGTGGAACACGCCGGACTGCTTGTCGTAGAACGCATCTTTGTGATACTGGTACACCTTCTTCGCACTCTCCAAATAGAAATCGTGGCGGTTGAGCGGACCTTTCACGCGACTGCCGTCGGGCTGGATAATGAAATAGCGCAGGCTAAGCGAAGAGCCCTGATACTCATCAGCCAACCACGCCAGTGGCGCTACAATGGGGCCATTACTGCACGCATGCTTCGAGGTATATCCATACCCCCAGGTGATGCCGCCATACTCATTACCATTGTTATCGAGCGTGCAATCCCAACCATCCATGACATACTGTGCCAGATATTCAGCCCGCGTGAGAAACTTAGCATCGCCCGTCAGCTTGTAAGCACGGAGCAGTTCCCGTGTAATCCACATCTGGTCATCATAGACCGCCTCACGGTAATTGCTGTTAGCGGGGTTGGCTCCACGGTGCACACAATAGACCGACCAATTC
This sequence comes from uncultured Prevotella sp., assembly GCA_900318855.1. Classification (GTDB taxonomy): domain Bacteria; phylum Bacteroidota; class Bacteroidia; order Bacteroidales; family Bacteroidaceae; genus Prevotella. Next base: position 891 of record ONMG01000093.1, on the reverse strand, counting down.
TGAGTCCTCGTATACGAAGTGATAGCAGCAGCGGCATTATACTGCTCCAAACCGTTATAGAACTTCTGCATGAGCTGCAGATAATGATTGTACTTAGCCGCATACAAATCAGGGGCAATAGTCTTCACCTCATTCAGTGCCTCCAATATAGAGTTCATCGCCTCAAAAGCACTTGTATATTCCCACACCGAAGCCACATCCTGTTTCTGCTTCGTATCAAATACGTAGTACATTGACAAAGTCTTCTCCCCATCGAAGAAACGCTCCACTGTTGAGTCAGCAATAGTCATAGCCCGATGCAAGTCTGTAAGCGCACGCGAAGCCCACGATGGTTGGGCAGCAGCGACAAGAGATGCTGCCAAAGCGATAATAGTCATTAGAAATTGTTTCATATAGTCTTTTGTTGGTTTTCAGTTCTATCTAACCGCCCCTGACCACAGATTTTCCACGGCTCGCTCAGAAAGCGGACCGCAGCCGGCAAGAGAGCAACACTTGTAAAGATACTAATAATTTAGATGACATATCACTTATTGACGACTTTTCTATTAAGGGGATGCCCAACAATATCCGTTGGGACATAGCAAAGCCATTTCCACTTCACCTGAAATAGCCGTCTTCTCACTATTAAATGTGACTTAAAACAGAAAAAGGGAACCAAGAGCCTAAGCTCCCAGTCCCCTTACCCCCGTCGGGATTACTGGACTCGAACCAGCGACCTCGCGCCCCCCAGACGTGTGCGCTACCAACTGCGCCAAATCCCGTTGTTTTCAAAACCGAGTGCAAAGGTACATATTCTATTTGACATCACCAAATTTTCGGGCAACTTTTTCATTTGTTTGTTGTTTTTAATGTAAATATATAGGGCGTAACTACGTTATTTCAAGGGATATT
>ONMG01000106.1 GCA_900318855.1 uncultured Prevotella sp. | reverse complement strand
GATATTGTCCACGCAGGGCCAGAAGCCACCGACGCCGGATGTGCTGGGGTCGTTGACGAGTTTGGCAGCATCCATGGCGCGCAGCTCCTTGAGGTTCTTGGCGCCCATGCGCTTCATATACTCCAGTCCGTGCTTCTGAGCACCGATCTGGTCGCGGTTGCCGTCGTTGTTGAAGCGTACGCTGTCGGTGGGTGCGAAGTTGCCACCGCTCTCTGAGATGGCACCGGAGAAGAGCCCCTTGGTCATCTTGGAGCCACACTGCATGCTTACGGAGATGGCACCGGCTGATTCGCCGAAGATGGTGATTCTGTCGGGGTCGCCACCGAAGGCTGCAATGTTGTTCTTAATCCATTTCAGCGCGAGGACCTGGTCCATGAGGCCGTAGTTGCCGGCGGTGTGTGTCGGCGACTCAGCGGCAAGCTCCGGGGTAGCGAGGAAGCCGAGGGCGCCGAGCCGGTATTCGAGACTTGCCACGATGACGCCGCGCTTGATGAGCTTGGAGAAGTTCATGAAAGCGTCGCCGGTGATGAAGCCGCCACCATGAATCCAAACCATCACGGGGAGCTTCTCGTTCGCCTTGACGGCTGGTGTCCAGACGTTGACATAGAGGCAGTCCTCAGACAGCTGCTTCTTCTGTGGGTTGTTGGGGTCTACGGGCTGGTAGGGAGCAGCCTTTTTGGTCGTGGCCTTGTAGGTACCTTTCCATGCCCTGGCAGGCACGGGAGCCTTCCAGCGCAGGTCGCCGACGGGGGGCAGGGCATAGGGAATGCCGAGGAAGGTGCCGATGCCGTCTTGTAAGAATCCTTGGATTTTTCCTTGGGCTACGGTGGTGCGGGTCATAGGTGTGGTCGCCTCCGCTTTGTTGATACCTATAAGGCAGAGAACTGCCAATGTGATGAATGAAAGAAGTCTTTTCATGTTGTAGATTTTTTTTGTAGTGTATTGGAAGTCAGAAAGTGTATGCTCTGAAGTGTAGGTTCTGAAGTCCGGACTTCAGAGCTTCAACCCTTCTGTCCTTCTAAAAGTTGATATGTGTGGCGAGCTCCACGGTGAACGGGCGGATATAGGTGCCCGACATCAGGTAATGGTTATACTGTGAAGTCTCTGTCACGAGGTCTGCTGACATGATGCTGCCGCTTGCTCCCTTCTGATTGAAGAGGTTGACGAACTGCAAGGCGAAGGAGATGTGCTTGTTGAGATTATAGTCGACTCCTGCGAAGGTCTCCCAGCGACCTTTGAAGTAGAGGGAGTTGGTGCGGTTGATATACTGCTTGCTCTGGTAGCGGAAGCTGGCCCAGACACGGAACTTAGAGAACATATAGCTTGGGTCGAGCTCGATGATACACTTGCTCACACCTGTGGTGATGTTGTCAGAGAAGCTGTAGCTCAGGCTGGAACCATCCTTGAAGTTGGCCGTCATATCGAAGTTTTTGTATTTCGGACTCTGCAGGGTGAGGAGGCCGTGGAAGTTAAAGCCCTTGAACGGGTTCAGCACGACGTCTGTTGTCCAGCCGAGGGTCTGGATGGAGTAGGTCGTCGGGACGGTGATGACATCGGTGGGGTCGTTCTGGTTGGTGAACTGCGTGTTACGCTGGTAGTTGGTCTTTTTGATGTAAGAGAACTGCGAAACGAGTTTCATCCATGGGGTGTTCCAGAAGAGACCTGCTGTGCCGAAGTAGGTGTTGATGGCGTCGGTGTTCACCTTGTTGGCGCCGGCGTAGTTGGGTGAGCCTGCTGCCTGCTTGGTATAGATGCCCTCGAAGAGTGCGCCAAAGCCCTTAGCGATGGTATAACGGCCACTGAAGGCAACGGCGGGGAGGAAGAACTTATGATTCTGTGAGGTCTTGGTGGCATTGGTGAGGTTCCAGCCCAGTGTGCGCACGTTCTCAGGATAGAGCACATCGTTGCCAGCTACGTCGCTGTAGGCCACGGCATTGCGGCCGCCGAGTTTATAGTATTCTAAGCGGAGTCCGGCCGAGAGCCACAGGCGCTTGTTCACCTGCCAGTCATCAGAGGCATAGATAGCGGTCTTGAGCTCATTCATGTCGTAGTATTCAGCGCCAGTGTTATAACCGAAGGCTTGGCTGCCACCGAGGTTGAGCCAGACGGGGTCCTTCTCCACGGTATGGGTATAGAGGGCGATGCTGTTGTCCAAGCTGGGGAGCATCCACCAGATGTTCGTACCTAAGCGCCAGTTGTGTGCACCGTTGAGGCTCTTACCTTTGAGCTCGGCCGTGTTGTACCAGGCACGCTCCACACCGTTGTCGTGCTGCATGTAACGGGTCTGATAGTTGCCAGTGAAGACATCGCCGACCTTATGGTCGCCCTTGGCGGCAGCATAGGTGTAGCCGCTGTTGGCATCGGCCACACCGATACCGGCGAGTGACATGCCCACAAAGTGGGTGTTGGCGTAGTGATATTTGGAGTTGAAGCTCAGCTTGAGGTTCGGCTTGAAGTTATAGTCGAGGGTGTAGGTGACGTCCTGGCTCATGGCTGTGCTCTTGCGCGGGATGCGGAGCATCTGTCCGGTCACGACATCCATATATTCTACCTGCTGGTCGGCAGGGATATAGCCGTCTTTACCGAGGCTGAAGCCGGGTATCTCGTCCACACTACCGTCCGTGTTGTAGTAGAAAGGTCCGTTGCCGTCGGAGCGGTCGGTCATGGAACTGTATTTATACAACAGGCTCATCTGACCCTTGTTGTCCTTGAAGGTCTTTGTCAGTCCGACATGAAGCTGCTTCATGCTGTTCTGCAGGTCGACATCGGCAAGTTTGTTGTTGCCGGGGTCGTGGTTGACGTATGCTCCAATATTATAGCTCCAGCCTTTGGCGATGGGGCCGGCGATGTCGACGTCGAAGCGCTGCAAGCCATGGGAGTTGGTGGTGTAGTCGGCAAAGCCCTGGAACTTGTCTCCGCCAGTGCGTGACCAGCAGTCAATGACGTAGTTGATGGAACCGTTGGTTATAGCGTTCTCTGAGAGCGACGACATGCCAATTTTGGAGTAGTGGGGACCACCGGCCCAGTAGAAGAATGGGAGCATAGGCCACCAAGTCCAGGACGTAGGGCTGCCATTCTCATAGATGGTGGCGGACATCTCGGCGGGAAGACCGATATTAATCTGTCGGGGCTGGTTGTCGGCGGATGCGTTCAACATCACGTTGCGGTTCTTGACCTCTTTACTATTAGGTACGGAGTCTTTCTGAATTTCACTCTGTGCCAGCAGTGGGGAGAAAGCGGCACATGTGAGCGCCGTCAACAAAAGTCTGTTTCTAAGCATGATTTGTTTTTTTTGATTGGTTTTGATTTCTGGCCGCAAAGTTATGTGGAAATATTTAATGTCTGTTAACCTTGCTTCCACCTAACTTGCACGAGCATACAAAGCTTTTGACCGATAATCCCGAAAATTTACCGTGAGAATTTACTTTGAATGGTAAAAAGCTTGTAATCAGACGAGTATATGCAGTTCTTGTTTTAAAGGATAGGCTCTCGCTATACGCGCTGACGAAAGGGAAAATAGGAGAAATTATCAAAAATATTTGGAGCGTAGGGCTTTTCTTATTAATTTTGCATCCGAACCTAAAAGCATTATGATGCCACAAATCAACCCTCTCCTCGTCTCGCTTAGCAGGCGGTCACTACTTCTGTCGGTGGTGGTTGCTCTGATTCTGTTTTGCTCGTGTGGCGGTCGCAAGGTGGAGCTCACCGAGTCTCACCCTGCACGCTTCGCCGACACTCCTTGGAGCAACCGTACGACGGCGATGCAACTCGATGGGCGGGGATACCTATGGATAGGGACGGACAGAGGTATACAGGTCTACGATGGTGCTAACTACCGGCTTTTCTTGCACGATAAGGATGATACCGCTTCCATCCGGTCCAACGCTGTGGTGAACTTCTTCAAAGATAGGGACAATTATATGTGGGTGGTAACGGAAGACGGTATCGACCGCTATGAGGGCAATGGTGTGTTCCGGCATTTTTATCACGATGCGGCTTTATCCTCACCGACGTGTATGACTCAGACGGAGAATGGGAAAATCGTGGCGCTCTTTGGTGGCGACCTGTGCGTGCTCTCGGGTAATGTCTTTAAGCGAAACTGTC
>ONMG01000104.1 GCA_900318855.1 uncultured Prevotella sp. | reverse complement strand
GGCCATCATGCTGGCAATTCACCCCACGACATCACCTCTGGTACTAGAGTGATCGGACATAGACTTTGGCTCTACGTTTTGTGGGGCTTCTTGTTTCTTGTGGTTCTGTTGTCCTCGTGCAGTCGGAAAAGTGGTAAGGAGGCTTCCGGGGTAGAGAGGCCCTTGGCATCTGCGACAATGCGCAATGACACTGCATTGCAAAATAGAACGGTTGAACAGCTGTTGCTGGATTATGAACGACAATCGGGTAGAAAGCGCTTGTCTACGGCAAACCATTTGCTGGGTCGTTTCCACCAAGAGAAGCTCACCGACAGCCTTATCCTTGTGACGGAGACGATGAATCCAGAAAGTGTGAATCTGCTCGTATGGTACTGGTCGGGCGAGTTATTCTTCGCGGTACAGAAATATGATGAGTGTCAGCGCTATGCGAAGAAGGCGCTGCCGCTTGCCTATAAAGAAAACGACCGAATATTGCTGAGTGATTGTGAGCATTTGGTGGGCTTGTCCTATTTCCGTCAGTCAGACTATGCACAAGCTCTGGAGCATGTGAAAAAAGCCTTGGAGCTGGATAGGGAGATGGATGATAAGGGACGTGTCAGCAGTTCGTTGAACACGCTGGCGGGCATCAGTCTTGTAGCCAAGGATTTGAAGCATGCGGAGAAATATGTCAAGGAGGCACTGGCCTTCAGCACTGGCATGCATGATTCGGTACGTATTGCCATCCAGTATGGTATGGCTTCAGAAATCTACTACGCTATGGGCAAGTATCATCTGGCTCTCGACTATTCACAAAGGGCTTATACGCTTGACTATGAGCTAAATAATATGCCTAAGGTGGGTATACGTCTTTCACAGATGGCCTCTGCCCAAAAGGCGTTGGGACAGGACAAAGCTGCTGAGGAATCGCTGAAGAGGGCCATGCCGATATTGGCAAAGGCTGGCAATGAGACTTCATTGGCTATCTGCCATAACCAAATGGGAGAATTGCTCAATCGGCGCGGTGAAAAGGCTGAGGCTGTGGAGCACTTCAAGCAGGCGGTCAATACTTTCGCCGCACGTAATGACAGGTATAATGAAAGCCGGGCACAGATGGGACTCTATGAGGCCTTGAAGGACGCTGACCCTCGGGAGGCAGATGTGCATCTCAGGCGATATGCTGTGTTGAAGGATTCCATTTATAAAAGTGAATTGGAGCAGGCAGTGAGTCAGTATAATGTAAAGTTTAAAACCGATGAATTGGCTTTCCAAAATAAGCGGGAACGCATTGAGAAGCGCAGTGCAATCATAGTGGCACTGCTCTTGGTGTCTATCCTGCTATTTATCGTGATGACGCTTGTGAGTAGAAGCAGAGTGCGCAAGAAGGGCTATCTGATGCGGAAGCAGATGATCAAGATGCGTGAGCGCTTTTTTACCAATATCACCCATGAGTTTCGTACTCCGCTCACGCTCATCATCGGATTGAGCCGCGATTTGAAGGCCGACGTTGGGTGTAGCGATGAGGCCAAAAAGAAAGCGGTGACCATTGAACGGCAGGGGACCAATCTGCTTGCGCTCATCAATCAGCTTCTGGATATTGCCAAGGTGAACTCGGAGGTGGGCAATGTGAAATGGCGCAACGGTGACGTCACTGCTTATGTGATGATGATCATTGAAAGTTATCGCAATTATACTCAGCACCGGCATATCGAACTGCAATTTATTCCGAAGGAATCTGTGGTGATGGATTTCGTGCCGGACTATATGAATAAGTTAATGAACAACCTGCTATCTAATGCCATTAAGTTTACGCCTGATTATGGACGGGTGGGGGTTACGATGTGGAAGATGGATGAGCGGCTCTGTATCGACGTGATTGACACCGGAGAGGGTATGAATCAAGAGACACTCGCTCATATCTATGATCCCTTCTATCAGGCTGATAACGATTCGAAGAACATTGGTACGGGTATTGGCCTGGCATTGGTGAAACAGATTATTGATACGCTGGATGGAACCATTGAGGTGAAGAGCGAAATCTCGAAGGGGACATCTTTCCATATCACGCTCCCTATATATAATAAGGTAAAGCAGCAGGTGGAGGCTGATGCCACGGGTACGCCTTCGGTGTCGCTTCAGAATGAGAACATACTTACGGACACGGACGACGGCAGATACGACTATCGTGTGCTGGTAATCGAGGACAACAAGGATGTGGCAGCTTATATCGGGGACAAGCTCTCCAACCATTATGCTATCTATTATGCTACGGATGGCAAAGAGGGATGGGAGAAGGCCCTCGCGATAGTGCCCGATCTGATTATTACGGATTGGATGATGCCGGAAATGGACGGGCTGGAGTTGTGCCGGCAGGTTAGGAATAATGAGGTGATTAATCATGTGCCAATCATTGTGATAACAGCGAAGATTGCTGGAGAAGATCGTATCAAGTGCCTGGAGGCTGGAGCTGATGCCTATATCGTGAAACCTTTTAATGCTGATGAATTGAGGGCCAGGGTAGGGCAGCTGATTGGTTTTCGGCAGTTGCTGCGTGAGAAATATGCAGCAGCTGTCGATGAAATGAATGTGGAAGAAAAGGGCGCGACGACTTCTGGACCAAATGATGCCGATATGCATTTCCTTACCCGCGTTGTCGATGCGGTCTGCTTGCTGCTCAGCCGAAGCAAGGAGACAAGCGTAACGACTGTGGCGTCAATGATGTGTATGAGTAATAGCCAGTTCTATAGGAAGATTGTGGCTATTACTGGCTACACTCCAACGGCCTATATTCAACGTGTGAAAATCAATAAGGCAAAGAAACTTATTAATGACAATGCTACAATGGGACTGTCGGAAGTGGCTACCTATTGCGGGTTCGATACCTATTCTAATTTTTCCCGGGTATTCAAGAACGTGTGCGGGGTCTCTCCTAAAGAATACAGAAAGCGACTGAATCTGCCTACTGACAACGCGTAGGCCGAGGACATTAGGAAGCGTCTGCGGTCGGACTGCCCCGACAACTTTTTCCGTAGGTAGCGAGTAATGTTGTCAACACTGTTAGTATTTAACATCGAAAGCTGTCAACTAAGTCCAGTACACTCACGCATGACTTATCACTTGATTTTGCAGCCTGGCAAACGATTGTTCGCTAAGTAGCTTTTTATCATTCGCTGCTTAGTGAACGATCTTTTTCT
>ONMG01000022.1 GCA_900318855.1 uncultured Prevotella sp. | reverse complement strand
CGCCCTTCAAGAATGCGCTCTTCTCTAAGAGCATAGGACTCTATTGGGGTACATCCACTATTTGGTGTGTGGCACCAACCTTCTACAACTGCCGCTACATTGCTATCGTCTTCACGAGCACGAAGCGCAACGGAAGCGTTATCTTCGAGGCTGAGACCTATGGCTACGACAGCAAGGGCAACTGATTTGCAGAATGCAGATAAATGAATAGAGTAGGAGGCAAGCGCTTGTCAAAAGGTGCTTGCCTCCTATTTTCTGTCTTCACCACTTCTTTGTGAAGGCTAATCATGCGCAACCGCTCACCGTCGATAGGTGCCTGCAGGGTGGGAGAAGAGTACCTGCGATGCAGTTCGGCTGTGGAGGCAAAATCGAAGGCATTGTAGAAAAGCGAGAACTGATTGTTGAGGTCGTGTCCCGAGCGGTCGTACTGTGCGGAGTATTCCATCTGCCGCTTCTTGCCTATCTGCATGCCGGCGGCATCGCCACCCACATGAGTAGGGTCGTCAGTGAGAAAATAAGGGCGTAGCATAACGAAGAACTGGTCGCGGGCCGAGTCTTTCATCACGATGTTCATGCCGATGTCGTCGGTGAAGACGCGGTTACGCAAGGCCTTAATGGGCTGGTCGTGCTCCACCACCTGGGCTTTCTTCACGTCCTTGGCCCGGATGTTCTCCGTGAGTTTGTTGTATTGTCCTTTGCTCAAGTCGAGTCCCTCTACCGTAAACCGCCTGATAGCCTTACCGTTATATTTTATCTGTCCGTCCTTTCCAACGTCCACTCCCGGAAGCTTCTCTTCACTCAGCAATCTCAATCGGATTATAGGGAGGCACCGCCTTCATTTTCTTCATAAAGTCATCAGCCTCGTCGGTATTCTTCACACTATCAAAGCTAATCGATATTCCGGCGGCAGCTATGGCGTCGTTTACCGTGGTCGTACGGTTCACCTTGTCGAACTCCTTCTGTGAGACGGGCTCATACTTCTTATAGTTCTTCACGAGTGTGATGTCCTCCTTGCCGTCAACCTGCTCCAGGCCCTTGGCCTCAAAACAGTACTGCCGCTGAGCGTCCTCGGCCTTGAGAATAAGTCCGGGCAGACCCGACAGCTTCCAGGGGCCATAATCGAGAGGGATATCCTCAGTGAACCACACTGTCCAGTTGCGGCCCTTAAAGCGGGTCTCTGCCTTCGTGCAATGGTATTTGAGCAGTGTGCACGTGTCTGCGCCAATGGTCCATTGAGGCGTTACCGTCTTTTCGGATATACGATAGTTGTTCAACATTGCACTGCTGAGGAAACTGGTCTCACCCTTAGGGTAGTTCCGATAGACCACCCACAACATTTGCGCATGGGCAGGAGGATTGGTGAAATCGGTTTCGCCACGACTTACCTTGTCCTTCAGCCACTTGTCGTAAACGGTGCTGCGCGCACTGTAGAACTTGCTTACCGAGCTCCCGATGTCGAGCCGCATCTCGTCGTCAAGGTAGATATAGTGCCCCAGCGAATCGCGCTTGGTGGTGTCGTTGACGAACTTAGTAGCATAAGTGACACGATAGTCGACCTTGTCTATAGGCTGAGCTGAGGCAGCCTTGCCCGTGGCCGGCGCAGCATTCCCCTTCTTGACAACATGTATGGACTGAGGGGTAGCGGCAAGACCACCTAAGCTCATGGAACATAATAATGCTAAAGTAAAAGTACGTATCATAACTTGTAAATCTTTTTATCTATGGAAGTAACTGACTTGTCGTTATGTATTGCAAAGGTAAGCTTTTTGTCCGATATGGGCATAGGAAGCGCTTTCATTAATATTACATTTAACTTCCGGCAATTACATCTGCCCCTATTCCGGATGCCAGTGCATGACATTAGCGGGTGGGCGCTGTGCCTCCAACTCCTGCTTCATGAAATCCATGTAGGGAGCCACATGTGCAAAGAACTTTCTATAGCCTTCGCAGAGGTAGTTGAGTCCCGGGGTTCCATAACGGTCCTGACAGAAACGGTTGCGCGGACACTCCCCGTGACAGGCGAAGAGAAAGCGGCACTCACGGCACTGACGTGGCAAATGGCATTCCTTCAGCGCGGCAAAAGCCTTCTGTTGATCGGAGTACATCATCTCCGTGATTGTCTTCTCGTGGAGATTGCCTAAGCGGTGCTCCGGAAAGACAAAGTGGTCGCAGGAGTAGACATCACCGTTCCACTCCATGACGGCCGCATGGCCACACTCACGGGCCATGGTGCAAATACCGGGCTCCATACCCACCCAGTTGGCCAGTGTGGCGTCGAAGAGCTGCACGTAGTAGTCGCCCACATCATGTCTGACCCACTCATCGAAGACGCCACAAAGGAAGTCGCCCCACTGATGGGGTTGCACAGAGAAATCTGTAACTTCGCCTCCGGTCTGTGTTCCTGAGGCCAAGGATAGACCGTCTTCACGCTTCACCCTGCGTTCCACCACAGGTGTAAACTGGATGTAGTGGCAGTGGATGTCCTTGAAGAAACGGTAGAAGTCAAGCGGATAGTCGCCATTGAAGTCATTGACAACGGCAAGAGCATTCCACTCTACACCGTGCTTGTTGAGCAGGTTGATGCCCTGCATCACCTTATGGAACGTAGGGCGTCCGGCGGCCGTATGCCGGTACTCGTCGTGGAATTCCTGGGGGCCGTCGATGGACACTCCCACGAGGAAGTTATTGCGTTTGAAGAATTCACACCATTCGTCGGTAAGCAGAGTCCCGTTGGTCTGAATGCTGTTGGCGATGTTGCGACCGCGCCCATAAGCTTGCTGAAGTCTCAGCACCCGCTCATAGAAGCTGACGGGACGCATCAAGGGCTCGCCGCCATGCCAGGTGAAGAGCACGTCGGATGTGGTCTGGGCTTCAATGTAATCGTGGACGAACTTCTCGAGCAGTTCGTCGCTGAGCACGCGGTGAGGCTCTTCGGTGTAGAGCCGGCTCTTTTCCAGATAGTAGCAGTACTCGCAACGAAGGTTGCACAAGGCGCCAGCCGGTTTACACATCACGTAGAGTGGACGGCTGAAGGGTTGAAGTGTGGACATTGTCTTCTATTGAGTTGATGTGGAATTCCTTTTGCTGAGGCAAAATTACCCAAAATAATTGAGTCCTTCCACCTTTGCACCTTCTTTCTTGTAGGGCAACAGAAAAAAAGAGCCTGCCTGGAGAACTTACCCCGGGCAGGCTCTTGGAGAGGGAATCTCCGTTGCTATAGTTGATTATTCCCTGGTTATCTTGTTGTAACCGTAGACAGCAGCGTCGCCGAGCTCTTCCTCAATGCGGATGAGCTGGTTGTACTTGGCCATACGGTCGGTGCGGCTCATGGAGCCCGTTTTAATCTGTCCACTGTTGGTGGCTACAGCGATGTCGGCTATTGTGGTATCCTCGGTCTCACCTGAGCGATGCGAGGTCACTGTGTTATAGCCATGACGGTGAGCCATCTCAATAGCTTCGAGGGTCTCGGTGAGGCTTCCGATTTGGTTCACCTTGATGAGGATGGCGTTGGCAGCACCCATGCGGATTCCCTTTTCAAGGAACTTTGTATTGGTGACAAAGAGGTCATCGCCCACCAATTGGCAACGGTCGCCGATAGCCTTGGTCATCTTCTGCCAGCCTTCCCAGTCGTTCTCATCCAGTCCGTCTTCGATAGAGTCGATAGGATATTTGCTGATGAGCGTCTCGAGGTAAGCAATCTGCTCGTCATCGGAGAGCACTTTGCCGTTGGGATCCTTAGGCATGCCGTTCGAGAGTTGCTTGTAGTTGTAGAAGAATTTGCCGTCCTTCTTCTCAGAGAACTCGCTGGCGGCGCAGTCCATGGCAATGTGCACATCCTTGCCCGGTTCGTAGCCAGCGCTCTTGATAGCGTCGACAATGCTTTGGAGAGCGTCCTCAATGCCGTCGAGCTTCGGTGCGAAACCACCCTCATCGCCAACAGCTGTTGAGAGACCTCTCTTCTTCAGCAGTTTCTGCAGAGCATGGAATACTTCGGCACCCATCCGGATGGCTTCGCGCTCGCTTTTTGCTCCTACAGGGCGTATCATGAATTCCTGGAAAGCGATAGGAGCGTCGCTGTGGGCACCACCATTGATGATATTCATCATTGGCACAGGCATCACGTAGGTGTTGGCACCACCGATGTAGCGGTATAGAGGCATATCGAGGGCTTTGGCTGCGGTTTGAGCCACGGCCAGGCTCACGCCTAAGATGGCATTGGCACCGAGCTTGCTCTTGGTCGGAGTTCCGTCGAGAGCAAGCATCTTACGGTCGATTGCGCGCTGCAGCAACACGTTCTCTCCCTTGAGAGCCGGTGCGATGACGTCGTTCACGTTAGCAACGGCCTTCAGTACACCTTTGCCGCCGAACCGATTCTTATCACCGTCGCGCAGTTCCAATGCTTCGTTTTCACCGGTGGAAGCGCCGGAGGGTACGCTTGCGCGTCCCATCACGCCATTCTCCAGTGTAACTTCCACTTCCACAGTAGGGTTGCCACGTGAGTCCAGTATCTCGCGTGCATGAATGTTCTCAATCTTTAAAACTTTCATATATTACTTATTTAGATATTTACTACACAGATTGTCATGCAAACATTGTACCATCATGCAGGTAGGGAACCTTAATAAGAATTAAAAACGGGTAGTTCCAGCCTCTTTCGTCCCTTCTCTACCTATAGTGCAATTATTGTATCCAGGCTGTCAGCCTATAATCTCGTCCATACAGACGTCATGATTGCAGGTAGGGACGCTATCCTTAATCTGAAAGTCAAAGCAGAGTCCTATTTTCCAAGTCCGTTTGAGCAATGGCAGCAGGCGGTCATAATAGCCTTTACCCCGGCCCAAGCGGTTCCCCTGGCGGTCGAAGGCCATGCCCGGCACCACCGCCACGTCAATGGAATCGAAGTCGGTGAAGGCCGGCCCTTCCGGTTCGTTGATGCCTAAGACACCTTTGCGAAGTGACTCCGTGTTGCGAACCTCCCGGAGTTCCATCACCCCGTCGCCGATGACCGCTGGCAGCAGAATGCGTTTTCCGTCGTTCTGTAGCCGGAGCAGTGCAACATTTGTGTCCACTTCGTCGGGAAGCGAGGCATAGAGCAACACCGTTCGTGCCATTTTGACAAGCTTGTCAGCAAGGAGTCGTTCTATGATAGGCTCAGAGAGCCTCTGCAGGGTCTCAACCCCGTAGCTCTTCTTCTCTGCTCTTATCTCCTTGCGCAAGAGGGCCTTGTCCGAGTGTGCGGTAGTAAGCATAGTAGGTGACCGATTTGTTATGAGATTCCTGACGACGGATATATGGGCTCAGCACGTGTGACACCTTACCATTATGGTTGGCGCGTGCAGGCTGTGGCTTCAGTTTCGGGAATGCTTCGTTGCGCCTAAAAACACCTAAGGCGGCATTGATAGCCGGGTCGCCGATGTTCACGTATTCGTCCCATGCCTGTTCGTCAAGCATATTGTAGATGATTCTGCTGTTGATGTAGGTCTCCAGCAGTCGGTGGCTCTTCTTTATCATCAGGTTGCGGCGCTGGAGCCCCCGCCGGTCGGCATAGGTGGCAAACTTCTCCACCATGTTCTGCCTTGCGAGGTAGTTGGCCAATTCCTGCATCTTGGAGTATTCTTTCAGGTGCTGCCGGTTGTCGTCGGTGTAATCGAAGGCGAACTGCAGGATGAGACCACTCATGGCAGCTTCCTTGTAGTAGGAGGTCACACCGCTCGTGTCTTCCGGAACGAATATGTCGGGTGTGATGCCACCACCGCCGTAGACCACGCGGCCGATACCTGTGTGATAGGCCGGACCAGTGTGCTTGATACTGTCGCGCGAGAAGAACTCTCCATGCTGATAGCGTGAGAGCAGATCCTGCTCATAGCTGGGGTCTTCGCCGCTGGTGTAGGGCTTTTGGATGCAGCGCCCGGAGGGGGTGTAGTAGCGGGCAATGGTGAGGCGAATCATACTGCCGTCGGGGAAGGCTATTTGTTGCTGAACCAGTCCCTTGCCGAAGGAGCGTCGGCCGATGATGGTAGCCCGGTCGTTGTCCTGCATAGCACCGGCAAAGATTTCGGAGGCTGATGCCGAGCCTTCGTTGATAAGCACTACGAGAGGTATTTGCTGATAGCTGCCATGGCCGTCGGAGGGATACTCCTGCCGTGGCGACTTGCGGCCCTGGGTATAGACTATGAGCTTATTCTTTGGGAGGAACTCATTGGCTATCTGCACGGCGCTTTGCATGAGTCCGCCGGGATTATCGCGCAGGTCGATGACCAGGTTCGAGAATCCTTTCTGTGTCAACTGAGCCAGTGCTCCGAGCATTTCGGGGTAGGTGGTCTCACCGAAGTTTTTGATGCGGATGTATCCCGTGTTGGCATCGAGCATATAGGTGGCGCTGATGCTCTTCACGGGGATGTCGGCCCGCGTGATGGTGAAATACTTCAGTGCCTTCTGTCCGTAGCGTTTCACGCCTATCGTCACCCGGGTTCCCTTGGGACCCTTCAGGCGGTGCTTAGCTTCCTCGTCGGTGACAATCTTGCCTACGAAGGGCTTGCCGTCGACACTTACAATCTTGTCGCCTGCCAGCACTCCGGCCCGCTCTGCCGGCCCGTTCTTGATGACGTTCTGCACGTGGATGGTGTCCTGCCGAATGGTGAACTCGATGCCCACACCTGAGAACGACCCTTTGAGGTCGTCGGTAGCAGCCTGCACGTCTTTGGCACTGATGTAGACCGAGTGAGGGTCGAGCTCGGCAAGAATTTGCGGAATAGCCTTGTCGACGAGCGAGTCGATGTTCACCTTGTCCACATACTGATCCTCGATGATGTGGAGCAGATTGCTCAGTCGGTTGCTGCCCGAGTTGACAATGCTTAGTCGGTTGCCGCTGAAGTGATTGGCTATGAAGGAGCCTATTATGACTCCTATCACCATGCTGATGGCCAGCAGGAGCGGCATGTATCGGTTGTTCTTCTTATTCATCGTTATCTTGAAGTTTCTTCTTCTCTTCTTCCATATTCATATAGACACATTCTATATGGGCCCGGCGAAGCAGGTCGATGCCGTCGGTGAGACGGTATTGCTCGCTGTAGACCACGCGCTTGATGCCCGCCTGGATGATGAGCTTGGCGCATTCAATGCAGGGTGAGGCGGTGACATAGAGTGTGGAGCCATCGCTGTTGTTCGAGCTTCGTGCAAGCTTGGTTATGGCATTGGCCTCGGCGTGGAGCACATAGGGCTTGGTGACACCCGCCTCGTCCTCGCACACATTTTCGAATCCGCTGGGTGTGCCATTGTAGCCGTCGCTTATAATCATCTTGTCCTTTACCACAAGAGCGCCCACCTTTCGGCGCTTGCAGTAGCTGTTCTCGGCCCAGATGTGCGCCATGCGCAGGTAGCGGTAGTCGAGGTAGTGCTGTTTTCGGACGAGATGTGCCTCCTGTGTGGATGTCTGTACGCTGTCTTCACGAGCGTAGTGCACATTGCTCTCACTGATGGTTTTCTCCATACCTTAATATATATAGTGTCCAACTATGGATGATGTGGCATGCTCAGTCCTTCTTGATGCCGTTGCGACGGAGTAGGGCGTCGATGGTAGGCTCCTGACCGCGGAAGCGCTTATAGAGCGTCATGGGGTGCTCGGTACCTCCCTTCGAGAGGATGCAGTCGCGGAATCGGCGTGCAGTTGTGCGGTCGAAGATACCGTTCTGCTTGAACACGCTGAAGGCGTCGGCATCGAGCACTTCAGCCCATTTATAGCTGTAGTAGCCTGCCGCATAGCCGCCTGCCATGATATGGCTGAATTGCACGGTCATGCAGGTCTCCGGCAACTGTTTGGTGACGATGGCAGGTGCCCAGGCTTTCTTCTCGAATTGGCGTATATCCTCGTTGAAGGGCTTGTCGAGCGTGTAGTAAGCCATGTCGAGGAGTCCGAAGCTCACCTGGCGCATGCAGGAATAAGCCACGAGGAAGTTGCGGCTCTTCACGATTCGGTCGATGAGATCATCGGGCAGCGGCTCACCACTGAGATAGTGGAAGGCAAAGGTGCGCAGGAAGTCGCGCTCCACAGCGTAGTTCTCCATAAACTGTGACGGCAGCTCCACGAAGTCCCACCACACATTGGTGCCCGAGAGGCTTTCGAAGCGCGTGTTGGCAAACATGCCATGCAGCGAGTGGCCGAATTCATGGAGGAAGGTCTCCACTTCGCCGAGCGTGAGCAGTGCCGGCTTCTCGGGGGTGGGCTTGGTGAGATTCATCACCAGGCTCACGTGGGGGCGGCTGTTGCGGCCTTTATAGTCAATCCACTGGCCTTTGAACTCCGTCATCCATGCCCCGTTCTGCTTACCTTTTCGAGGGTAGAAGTCGGCATAGAGCACAGCCAGGAAGGAGCCGTCCTCATCGTTCACCTCATAGGCTTTCACGTCGGGGTGGTAAACCGGGATGTCGGGATTCTCCTTGAAGGTGATGCCGTAGAGTTTGTTAGCGAGGCCGAAGATGCCTTTGATGACATTCTCTATTTTGAAATAGGGGCGCAACATCTCGGCATCGAGGTTATAGCGCTCCTTCTTGAGTTTCTGACTGTAGAAGCTAAAGTCCCAGGGTTCCATCTCGAAGTTGTCGCCTTCCAGCTTCTTCGCCATCTTGCTCACCTCGTCGACTTCCTTAAGGGCCGTAGGCTTATAAGCATCGATGAGGTCGTCGAGGAGTTTGTACACATTGGCCACCGAGGATGCCATACGGTGCTTGAGCACGTAGTCGGCATACGTTCTGTAGCCCAACAGTTGAGCCAGTTCCCGCCTCAGGTTCACGAGCTTGGTGCAAACGTCCATGTTGGACTCGCTGCCCGAGGTGCAGAGCGTGCTATGCGCCATGTACATCTGCTTGCGCAGTGCGCGCTTGGTGGAGTAGGTCATGAAGGGGAAGTAGCTGGGCTGGTCGAGTGTGAAGAGCCAGCCCTCCAGACCCTGCTCTTGGGCGGCTGCCCGGGCAGTCTCGCGCGCCGTGTCGGGCAGTCCGTCGAGGTCGGCCTCGTCGGTGATATGGAGCGTGAAGGCCTTGGTGGCTTTCAGCAGATTCTGTGAGAATTGCAGTGCCAGCAGTGAGGCTTCTTCTGTAAGGTTGCGCAACTTCTGCTTGCCCGCTTCGTCGAGCAGGGCACCGCTTCGCACGAATCCGTCGTAGGAGGTATCGAGGAGCATCTGCTCTTCGCCGTTGAGCTCACGGTCGGGATGATCGTGCACCGCTTTCACACGGGCGAAGAGCCTGGGGTTGAGACTCACGTCGTTGGCATGCTTGGTGAGCAGTGGGGTCATCTTTTGCGCCAGCGCCTCGAACTCTTCGCTGGTGTTGGCACTGAGCATACATGAAAAAACGTTCGACACGCGGTCAAGCAAGTCGTAGTAGTGCTCGCCCTTACTCACGTCAACGGGACAGATGGTGTTGTTGAAGGTGGGGGCCTCCGGGTTGTTCACAATTTTGTCCACTGCCTCATCATCGCGCCTGATGCCTTCTATGAAAGCCTCCTCGTAGTCGGACAGGAGGATATCGCCAAAGGGCACCGTCTCGTGCGGTGTGGCATAGGGTAGGAAAAAGGGATTCTTGTGAAGTTCTTTCTCTTGATTGACGTCCATGTTGCTTGCTCTCTTTATCTATGCAAAATTAGGCAAAATATCTGATAAGCGAGTCCCCTGTGGTGTTTTTAACTAATATTACATTATTCCCTGCCCAAGGTAGCTATTCTGCAAATCTTTTCCCCAGTTACCTGCCTTGTTACCCGTGGTAATCGCATTCCAGCGCTCTTCACTTCACAAGCCAATGGTCCTCGTATTCCATTCGTTCGCCATATGCCGGAGATAAGTTCGCCATATGCCGGAGATAAGTCCGCCATATGCCGGAGATAAGTCCGCCATATGCCGGAGATAAGTCCGCCATATGCCGGAGATTCGACAAACCTATGATTTGACCACTGACAGGAGGCGTATTACTCGTTGGAATCTGCGGTGTTCACAGGCATCTATGTGCTGTCATCTCAGCTCAATTCTCCACAAGCATTCTCCTCTGAGCCTAATGCAAGCATGGTCACAAGAATAGACTTAGATTGATGAGCTCGAAATCCATCTGAATTGGAGATTTAAAGAGCCGTTGCTGAATCGTAACGGTCCAAGGGTGTGGCACGTGTCTTCATGGTCGCTGGTGTTGAAGGCTCTTTAGGCACTGTCAGCGTGGATGCCGCCGGTCTTCATTCCGACAGCAGGTTCTCCATGGCTTTCACGGTGATGCGACTGCGCGACAGTTCCACTTTGTCTTCGTCGCACAGTTCGTGGAGCACCTGTGATATCTTCCGTTTGTCAACTCCCATTTCCTCGGCCAGTGTGCGCATGTTGATGTGGAAGAGCTTGGGTCCGGCCGGCTTCATGCAGCGGTCCACCATGAAGCTGATGATTCTGGAGCGCAAGCTGCCGGAGTGAGGCATCAGGATGCGGCGTTGCTGGCGTTGGCTTTGGGTGGACAGAATGTTGATGAAGTTGATGCGGAAGATGGCGTAGGTGTCGAGCAACTGTGTCACGTTCTCTTTCCTAATGCTGATGCAGTTGCAGTCGGTGACGGCAGTGAGCGTGCGCAGGTGATACTGTCTGAGTCCGAAGAGGCACTCAGGCTCTGGCAGGAAGGGTGCGTGGAACTCCTCTTCTATGCGGTAGTGCTTGTCGACCGACTCCGTGCATATGCTCACCTTGCCGTCGGTGATGAAGAGCAGACTCTGGCAGGGGTCCATGGCCTTTATCACCGTCTTGCCCTCGGCGTATTTATGGAAGCCCAGCGGCATGTGGGTGACAATATCGACCAGGTCGTCGACAGCCATGCCCTGAAAGAGCGGCTGCTGCAGAAGCACGCGGCTGAAGCGGAAGTCGTGAGCGTTCATCACCATGACTTATTCGATGATTTTGTTGCATAGCGAGGGCGAGAACCACACCTTGTTCTTTCCTTTGCCGTCGGAGTAGATGAAGTAGGCTGCCAGGTCGCTGTGGCGGTCAAGCACCTTCTTGGCTTGCTCCACCCCCATTACCATGAAGGCCGTGGCATAGGCGTCGGCGGTGGCGCAGTCGGG
>ONMG01000101.1 GCA_900318855.1 uncultured Prevotella sp. | reverse complement strand
TTGCTCGACACCACGACTCCGGCCATCTTGCCTTGCAGTGCCAATACGGGGTTGGGCACCGACACGCTTTCTATCTCGTCGCCTTTAAGCTGGGCAACGGAGCCGGTAAGGTCGCGCTTCTTCATGACGCCATAGCCGATGACCACGGTCTCATTGAGCTCGTTGACGGTCTCGTTGAGTTTCACGGTGAGTGGCTCATGGCCTCTCACCGTGATTTGCTGAGGCTCATAGCCCACATAGGATATCTCCAGTACGGCACCTTGCTTTGCCTTGAGCGTGAAGTGACCCTCGGCGTCGGTAATGGCACCACCTTGTGCACCGCGAACCTTTACGGTGGCTCCTACAATGGGCTCACCGTTCTTGTCCACAATGCTTCCGCGGATGTTGTCGTTCCCCTGCTGGACGATAGCGAGCTCGTCAGCGGGAGTCATGTTTTTCACTGCCCATGATGGGGCTGACAGCCCGAGAAGGCCGGCCAGCGCTATGAGCGTGATGCGCATTCCTTGGGGGAATGTCTGGGCTGGGGTTAGTCTTTTCTTCTTCATGTTACTATGGTTTTGGTTTAAGATATTGACTTAGGGAATATCTGTTTCCCGAATTCAAATATAAGAAGAAAAATACTTACCTTCCTAATGTTTCTCCTGGCAAAGTGCCAAATCTGCCCTCAAGAGCTTCAAATGTGGCCTCCTTATGGATACTTTTTTATAATATAAAACCCAAAGGCGGTTCTTTGGACTCTTCACAGCTCGTCCGACGGCAGCTCAGCATGGTCGGTGGATTAACATCCATTCCCATGACGCGCGTGTTGGGATGCGTGGCATGGGGATGGAACGATGAGCGGATAGTCGGCAAGTGGTCGTTACTCTTTGTCGATTAAGTCCTGCAGATACTTGCGCGTGTTTTCCAGATAGTCCTTGCTGCGGTCGTTGAGCTCGTACTCAATGGTGATGGCTCCCTTGTAGCCCTCCTCCTTGAGCAGCTTGATAATAGCTGGAAAGTCGACGTCGCCCTGAGGAATAGGCTTCTCCTGTCCCAGCACATAGGGGTTGTCACGTGTGGGATAGCAGCCGTCCTTGGCATGGATGTCTTTCACTAAGGGACCAAAGATGCGAATGGCATCGGTGGGATTGGCCTTGCCGTAGAGCAGCAGATTGGCTACATCACAGTTGATGCCAAGGTTGCCGGTGCCGATGTCCTTGATGGCACGGCACAGCGTGATGGGGGTCTCCTGACCGGTCTCGAAGAGGATGTCCACCTGCTTGGCCTTGGCATATTCAGCCAGATAGCGCATCACCTGGATGAAGGTCTGGTATTGCTCACTGGACATGTCCTCCGGAATGAAGCCAAAGTGGGAGTGCATGTATTTCACGCCGGCCTCCTGACAGAAGTCTATCATGCGCTTGTACATCTTCACGCGGTCCCAGCGGTCGTAGGCCGGCACGAGACCAATTGTGGAGGGACCTTTGGTGAAGTTCCATTCGATGCCCTTTCCGGGCACGCCGACCACGGTGGTAACTTTGATGCCCCACTTCTCTTCGGCGGCCTTCACCTTTGCGGCAAACTCCGGTGTCATCTTCGTTGCGTTCCAGTTGAGCTGACAGCTGGTGAAGCCACCGTCGTGGAGCCCCTTGAACTGAGCGTCGATGTCGTCGAGGTTGTAGACGATGGTCCCGATAGTGATAGGGCTAACAGGGGCCTTGCCTTTCTTCTTTGCAGCTGCACTGACAGTGAGTGAGCTGAATAGCATCAGAGCCATGATTAAGAGTACAGAATAAGTTTTTCTCATAGTGATTGAAGTTATACGATGTTTCCTTGATGTCTTTCTGTCCCGTCCCAGTTCCGACTATGCCTCATAGTGGATGAGCCCCACCGTGCGTGTTGCAGAGCTGATGTGGGGCTTGCTGCCTCTGGTTCAGCTGTTGCAAATTTAGAATTTTCTGCCCGAATGGCCAAATTTCCTCGCTCCTATTTTTGACGGTAAGGGAAATAAGCACTAATTTTGTACTATCATATAGGTAATGTGGAATGAGGGGCAAGCGTCCGTGTTAGGGGAATCAAAGCTCAAACGCTGCAGCCTCTCATCCACAGACTATCTTGTATCAACCTGAAATATCGAATTAAGGAAAGGGTAAACAATGAAAAGGAAAATCAATGTCATTGAGCATGCGTCGGAGATTATGCAGAAGCTCAGTCATGGTATCTTGCTCAGCGCCAAGGCAGGAGACCGGCAGAATGCAATGACCGTTTCGTGGGGCACGCTCGGCATCGACTGGGGCAAACCCGTCTTCACCGTTTTTGTGCGCGACAGCCGCTACACCAAGGGTCTGCTCGATGCGAATCCCGTGTTCACGATGAGTCTTCCGGTAGGCGACTACGACAAGAAGATTATAGCGCTCTGCGGCTCCAAGAGTGGGCGCGACACCGATAAGCTTGCCTTGGCAGGTCTCACACCGGAGCCCGCAGAGGTGAATGGTGTCGGAGGCTACAAGGAGCTTCCCCTCACGTTGGAATGTCGCATTGTCTACCAGCAGAAGCAGGATGCCCGGGCCATCAGTGAGGCTAACACAGAGCGTTGGTATCCCCGTGGCATCCATCCCGACGGCGACTATCATACTGCCTATGTGGGTGAGATCGTGGCGGCCTATGTCATAGAGTAGGGCGAGGTTCTTCTGTTGGCCGGGCGGTTGCCACGGACGACCACAGACGCTACGCGGACTTCTCTTAGATGAGAAAGCAGGTGGATGTGGTGCGGCTGCGTGCTGCGCATAGATGCTCGTGTGCCCCCTCACTTGGTTGTATTTTGCTCTTCCCGATAGTCATAGCGGATGTGATGAATAGCGATGAAATAGTGATGAAGTCAGGTGTGGCATGTAGCCGTCAGTAAATACCCACAAACTGTAAAGCAATCCTACTAAATGCGTATATCTGAGGAACTTAGTGAAAATAGTCGGTCCTTTATTTCTTTATATCAATGATATTGCTTACCTTTGTCAAAGTAGCTAAGGGATGCAAGGGCCGAGCCTGAGTCCGTTGAGGCTACCGGTTTGTTTTATTTTAAGTTGGGGAGGATTAGCTATGAAGGGGATGATTACAGACACGATGCTTGAGCTGGCCTTCCGGTTCAGGGACAAGGAGCTTTGGCGGTGGCTCGATGATTCCGATTTGTTTGCTTTCCGCCTTACCGACGGTCAGATTGTCTATTGTTGTGTGATGGGCAATGCTGGCAGTCACCACTCTTTAGGATGCTATATTGGTGGCAAAGGTTTCACCACTTATCTCAATACGCTGAAGTTGCCGAAAGTCAGCCGTTTGAATGGTATGGCCTTGGTGACTGCTTTCGACTGCATCAATATCGACTTTGTTCAAGCTGCCGATCTTCAGAAAGAAGAGCGGTCCCGGGTGAAAGAGTATGCCCGCGAGCATGGGATTGCAATCCGGCGGAGTTATGGGTGGCCCGACTTCTCCCGTTTCTCGTCGGGGCGACCACCCCGCACCATCGACAACGTGGCCGATGCCGGCTATGCCGAGGAGGCCTTGCGTGCCGCTCTTGCCGTAGCGGAGTCGCTTGAAAGGCAGGATATGGCCGAATTGGGATTCATGCATGGAGGCCGTTATGCTACCGAGCGTGGTGGAAAGCTGATTCCGATGCTCACTCCTGATGGCCATGGCGGTTATGACTGGGGGATGACGAAGACGCCACCTGCTGAAGAGGAGGATTATCCGGCACCGGCCTTCACCAGTCAGACTCTTATCTGCTCAGTGGCGGCTCTGCCTCCCGACGGCATGTGCCAGTGCCGGGCGTTCCGAGTGTCGCTGCCCGCTGTCGACAGTGCCGACGACCCGCTCTTCTATCCCATGGTGATGCTCTTAGTGGAGGAAAACGGTATGCTTCTTCCTGTAACGCTCACCGAGCATGCCAACGAGGATGCCTCACAGATGGTTGTATCACTGGCCGAGTTCCTGCTCCATGTGCTCAACAAACGTCCACGGTCGATAGCTGTCACCGATATGCGCACCTTCAATCTGTTGCGAGATTTCTGTCAGCGTGCGGGTATCATGCTGGTCAAGGTGAAAGTGCTGAAGGAGATGGATTATGCCGTTACGAGCTTCTGCCATCAGATGGGCTGCTTCTGAGCGCTGACGCCTTAGGGGTAGCAGATCTGCCTGTCAAGATACACCTTGGCGTGCTTGATGCTGCTCTTTGCATCCTTCAAGGCGTCCATCCTAAATCACTGCAAAGTGTTTTAGCGGGTTGATGCGTGAAGATAAGGGTGAAGGAAAATGGTCATGTTCAGGCTTGACACCATGGGTGTGGGACTGAAGTGATGGGATAGCCGTCGAGCTTGCTCGTAAGGCTATCCCGTAGGTTGAGAATCAGAGCTTCAATGGGAGCTAAAGCCTGAACATGATTTTCCTTCTATTGGGATTAGGAACACCTATATTGAAGTTTACAAGTATTGATTATCAGTATTTGTGGAATTTTCTCATAAATGACGAGGTCGGGAAAATATTCGTGGTTTGAGCTTCGAAGGACTTCTGCGCACTTCGTGCTCGTGTGCCCCCTCGGGGCTGTCCTTGCTGCATGCATAGCATCCTCTCTAATTTTTCGGGAAGAAAGATATGCGCCCAAATGAGGGATCAGTGCCCCGACGGGGCACACGCTATAGCCAGCTGCGTGAGGTTTCTTAGGAGAAGTCTCCGTGAGAGTGCACTTCAATTTCTCAACAACTGGATGTTATGCTGAGTCATCGATTACTAATCATATAGAGATCTTCCCTCATAGCAAATCAAAGACGAGGCAGCAAGCTTACTTGTTCCATGTTCCGTGTGACACTATACTGGACTTGTGATGGACTAACCCACGGAACATTTCCTTAGCCTGACAAGCTTCCTTTAAAGATGAAAGCATCTTTTGGCGCTACTTGTGCGTCACTCAAAACAGCATTGAAAAATCATAATCCGCTGATAATCAGAATAGGGATTTGATTGTTATTATAAAGTGACGAAGTCGGCTGTGGATTATTCGTTGCGTTTGTCCGTGAACTTATAACCCGCGAACTGGCTGCGCGGAAATTCGAACACGGCGTCGTTGATACCTCCCGGCTTGAAATGGCTGATTTTGACGGTGGTCCAAAAGAAAGCCACCTTCACTTTGACGCCTAAGGGGTAGCGGGTCTGCTTGTCAAGATACACTTTGGCGTGCTTGATGCTGCTCTTTGCATCCTTCAAGGCATCCATCCTAATGACGTAGGCGCCACCTTCGAGGCTGATATGGTATTCGTAGCTGCCGGGCGAGAAGGTGAACTTACTGGCATATTTGTCGCGCTTAGGCGAATTGGGATTGTAGAGCTCCACCGTTCGCTTCTTTTTATCCACCTTGTAGAATATGGAGCCATTGTTCCACGAGGCATAGCGACTCTCAATGAACTTACTCTTCTTTCCCTTGTACCAGATTGTGCCGGTGGTCTTGTAGATGCCAACGATATTGACGTCGTACGACAGCTGACAGCCCTGCTTACCCATGACGAGAGCGTAAGCATGGTTGAACATTTCGCGGGCCTGCTTTTCGTTGGGTGTAATGTGGCGGGCCTCGGCCAGTCCTGTGGTCAGGAACGCCAATATGAGTGTAAAGAGTATTCGCTTCATAACAGGTGCAAAATTAGCGAATTATTCTTAGAAGCATGTAGAAAGTGTTGTTCTTTCTTCGGGTGCACAACGTGCTGGCTGCATACTGAATGTCAGACTTGGGCGGAAGTCGACAAGGGTAGAACAACGAAAACGGCGTGAAGAGCTCTCTGCTTTTCACGCCGCTGTAATTCTGTTACGGTGCGGTTGTCGCCACACTCAAGGCTTACTTCATCACCTTCACAGTCTTGCCATTGCTGTAGACAATGATGTTAAGGCCCTTCTGAGGAGCTGTCAGACGCTCACCGGAAGCACTGTAAATAGCCTTTACAGTGGCAGTGTTCTTCTGAGTGGTTACGTCCTCGATGCCAGTTACAACCGTCGCTGCCGACATGTCTGCCATCTGGCACTGGTTCACATAGCAGTTGGCATAGTCGGTGCCACCCAGCGAAAGTTGCGGAGCCACGAAGCCGATGATGTGCATGTTCTTGGTCTTCCACTCTTCGGGTAAGGTGTAGGTGAAGGTACGTGTGAAGTTATCTCCATCCCACACAATCTTGTCACCCAGGATGCTATTGGTGAGCACCTTGCGCAGCACGCGCATGTGTACGTACTGGTTATTAGGTACGCCCAAATTCAGCTGATAAGCCACCAGGCTGTCTTCTGTGAGATACACGGTCAGTGCGTAGCCGTCGAGGCATGCGCCTGCACCTGCCACACCGGTACCCTTCACGGTAAGGCTGAGTTTGCGGCTTGGCAGATTAAGTGTGGGTGTCAGCTCGAGTGTCACGAGTGA
>ONMG01000181.1 GCA_900318855.1 uncultured Prevotella sp. | reverse complement strand
CTTTACCTAGAATCACTTTACACTCCTTGTTGTTGTTTACTGTTTCACTTTACATTGCTTTTAACACTTTACTGATTCGCTTTACACGACCGTGCAATCTTTACTGATTTGCTTTACAACATTCAGAGCGTTGCGAAAATTATCAACATTTATCCAAAGTCTTTTTTACTATTAGCTGACTTTACCTAGAATCACTTTACACTCCTTGTTGTTGTTTACTGTTTCACTTTACATTGCTTTGCTCTTTGCTTGCATGAGTGCAATAGAGGCTAAGATGATGACATACGGCATCAGCGGGATGTGAAATCGGGTCTCGCCATGGCCAAGGACAATAAGAAACAGACTGTAGAGCAGAATGGTGCCGGCTGTGATTAGTGTGGTGTGTGTGTCCTTGGCTTTCAGGAGAATGCAGGTACCCACTGCGGCAAGCACCAGCAGGAGATAATAATAAAGCAGATTGTAAACCACCAACCACTGAAGCGCGGAATAACGCGGAAAGCTCTTAATCAGCACGGGCATGCTAACGGGGGCATAGAGATACTCCGCGTGCTGCTTGTAAGACTGGGGCAGAAAGGTACAGAAGGTTGTGTTGTCGGATACATACGTCTTCACTAGCTTCTTGGGCATCTGCTTGACGTATTCCATCTTGTTGCGTGAAATCCATTTGAAGAAGTTCGTCCGCCATTGTGCATTTCTCGATATTGGGTCGGTGTGCTCGTTGTCGGGAATGTACATCGGATCGTAATGCTCAAACAGAGTGTAGTCAGCCTGTTTGTCGGTATCGTTGTCCCATGAGTATTGCAACAGTGCCATCCATCCGGTCTGTGCATTTGCAAAGAAGTAACCCGTTTGTTGATAATTGAAAGCCGCTATTGAGAGGTTTACAATGATGTAAACTCCAAGGATGGAACATAGGGGCCGCAGTGCCTGCCGCTTCTTGTAAAGCAGTGATAAGAGAAGGATAATCAGAAGGATAATGCCCAAAGGACGGTACCAATTG
Source organism: uncultured Prevotella sp. (assembly GCA_900318855.1). Lineage (GTDB taxonomy): Bacteria > Bacteroidota > Bacteroidia > Bacteroidales > Bacteroidaceae > Prevotella. The sequence continues at coordinate 11,211 of ONMG01000181.1, read as the reverse complement.
GCAATGCCTAAGCTGAGTCCACTGCCTGAATATCTCTCCTTGAGGAAGAGGTAGACGGTGAGAAGTGAGAAAAAAGTGAAGGGAACTTCACTGAGGTAGCTGTTGGCTTCACCGTAGCTGGCAGGGTAAATTAGATAAAGTATAAAGGACAGGAGCGCAGCCTTGGAATTTGTCAGGTGTATTGCAATATGATAGACAAGCCACGCCGATAGACCTTTCATCAGTATGAAGAGAATGTGAACAGGAATGAAAGTGCCAAACAGCATCCGACTTAGCACAAGTGTATTGATGCTCCCTAAATTCCATATGAATGGTATTTCCTTCATCTGAACGGCCGTAGGATAGAGGCCACCCTGAGCGATACTCTCGCGGGCCAGCGACAAATAACCATCGCTGTCGGGGTAGGGTGTATAGCCCCACACCACGAGACATAACAGTTGTGCAATGGTGAATGCGGCTGTTGCTGCAACTACAAAATGTTCTTTGATAAATCGCATATCATTCAGATGACTGTGTGCCCATTGGAATCCTAACTTAATTGTCGGGAGGACTGGCTTAAACCGTGACGACAAAGATACTCATTTTCTTCCGACTGCACAACTTTATCGCACTTTCTGTTGTAAGCGTCACCTTGTTTGGAGATGCCTTGGATGCTACCACCTACAGAAAGCGATATCAATTCGCTGACGACATGTACCCGCCCAGGGGCAGGGTGGCGGAAGAAGTGGAAAGTAGTATACTCTTGGACTTGGTTGGAGTTCCTGGGAAGTGCAGAGAATGAGAGATGCAGATAACAAAAAACAGGCAGTCACATTGAAAGCTGTGACTGCCTGGATGAATGGGTTGAGTTTACTGAAACTTACTTCTTAGCGTCAGCAGGCTCGGCTTCTTGGTCGGCGAAGTCGATGACATTCTTGCGGTTGGCTTCTATCCGATCGTATTCTTCCTTTGAGCCTACAATAAGCTTCTCCCACATACGCAAGCCGGTACCGGCAGGGATGAGGTGACCACAGATGACGTTCTCCTTCATACCCTCTAGATTGTCGACACGTCCACGGATGGCAGCTTCGTTGAGCACCTTTGTGGTCTCCTGGAAGGAAGCTGCGCTCATGAAGCTCTTCGTGCCGAGGGCTGCTCGAGTGATACCTTGCAGAATCTGTGTTGACGTGGCAGGCACTGCATCGCGCACTTGGACCACCTTGAGGTCACGGCGCTTGAGACTTGAGTTCTCGTCGCGGAGCTTGCGCAGACTCACAATTTGACCCTTCTTGAGCGTCTCAGAGTCACCTGCGTCGGTAACGACTTTCTTACCCCAAATGCGGTCGTTTTCTTCTGCGAAGTCGAGCTTGTCGACGAGCTCTTGCTCGAGGAAGGTCGTGTCGCCCGGGTCGATTATCTGTACCTTGCGCATCATCTGACGGACAATAATCTCAAAGTGCTTGTCGTTGATTTTTACACCTTGGAGACGGTATACATCCTGTACCTCATTGACGATATACTCCTGAACAGCGGTAGGTCCTTGAATGGCTAGAATGTCGCCAGGAGTAGTTTCGCCATCAGACAGCGGCGTTCCGGCTCTTACGGCATCGTGCTCCTGAACAAGAATCTGTCGGCTCAGTGGTACGAGGTAGCTCTTTTGGTCGCCTGTCTTCGATGTGATGATAATCTCGCGGTTACCACGCTTAATCTTGCCCATGGTGACTTCACCGTCGATTTCACTCACCACTGCCGGGTTAAGCGGGTTGCGTGCCTCAAAGAGCTCAGTGACACGGGGCAGACCACCGGTGATACCACCTGCACTGGCTACATTACGCGGTATTCGCACAAGGGTGGTACCCGTTGCTATTTGCTGTCCGTCTTCCACCACGATATGACCTCCTACAGGGAAGTTGTAGGTGCCAAGGACATTGCCGTCGTTATCGAGTACATCTACCGTAGGCACCTTTGTCTTGTCTTTCGACTCAGTGATGATGCGCTCGGTCATACCCGTCGTTTCATCGGTCTCAGCATGATAGGTGATGCCTTCGACAACATCGTTGAACTTCAGCTTGCCAGCGTATTCGCTAACAATGACGGCATTGAAAGGATCCCACTTGGCGATGAGGTCGTCTTTCTTGACAACATCCTTATCCTTGAAGTAGAGCGAGCTGCCATAAGGAACGTTCATTGTGGAGAGAGCTATCTTTGTATTGGGATCGATGAAGCGGATTTCTGTAAGGTGGCTCACCACCATCTGGCAATCCTTGCCTTGGTCGTCCTTGAAGGGCACCGAGCGAAGTTCATCAAACTCAATGATGCTGTCGTTCTTGGCCTTGATGCTGGCATTGGCAGCTGCATTCTCAGCCACACCACCACTATGGAAGGTACGCAGGGTGAGCTGTGTACCCGGCTCGCCGATAGCCTGAGCGGCAATCACGCCGACAGCCTCGCCAATCTGTACCATCTGTGCTGTGGCCAAGTTGCGGCCGTAGCATTTGGCGCAGACACCCTTCTTACTTTCGCAAGTGAGCACTGAGCGGATTTCCACGCTCTCAATCGGAGAGTCTTCAATGGCCTGTGCCTTAGCTTCAGTGATTTCCTCACCGGCAGCGCAGATGATATCACCGGTAAGCGGATTGACAACATCATGTACAGAGACACGGCCAAGGATACGTTCGTAGAGTGTTGAGATGACATCGTCGCCATCTTTGAGAGCCGTGCAAACGAGTCCACGCAGGGTACCGCAGTCTTCTTCGGTGATGATGACATCATGGGATACATCGACGAGTCGTCGAGTGAGGTATCCTGCATCTGCCGTCTTCATAGCGGTGTCGGCAAGACCCTTACGGGCACCGTGGGATGCAATGAAGTACTCCAGCACAGACATGCCTTCCTTCAGGTTACTCAGAATGGGGTTCTCAATGATGGAGTTGCCTTCGGCACCGGCTTTCTGAGGCTTAGCCATAAGGCCGCGCATACCAGCGAGCTGAGCTATCTGATCGGCAGAACCACGGGCTCCGGAGTCGAGCATCATGAAAACGGCATTGAAGCCTTGGTCGGCTTCTGTCATGTGCTTCATTACAGCAGCCTTCAGGTCATTGTTTACGTGTGTCCACGAGTCGATTACCTGATTGTAACGCTCAGTATCGGTGATGAAACCCATTTCGTAGTTTGAAGTGATTTGTTCCACTTCATCATGACCTCTGTTGACGATGTCGGCTTTCTCCTGTGGCACGATGATGTCGTCGAGATTGAATGAGAGACCGGCCACATAGGACATGTGGTAGCCCAGGTTCTTGATTCCATCCAGGAAGGTGCATGCGGGGGCCATACCGACAGCCTTGATAACGTCGGCAATGAGCACGCGCAATGATTTCTTTGAGATGATACCGTTGAAGAATCCTAATTCGTCGGGGATTATCTGATTGACCACAATACGACCCACCGTGGTGTCGACCATGTGGCGGATGGGCTTTCCGTCCTCTATATCGTCTACGACGCATTTTACCTGTGCGTGGAGATCGCAACGGCCTTCATTATGAGCAATGATTGCTTCCTCAGGACCATAGAAGGTGAGGCCTTCACCCTTTGCGCCCGGTCGAATCTTGGTGATGTAGTAGAGACCGAGCACCATATCCTGGGAGGGCACTGTGATAGGTGCGCCGTTAGCAGGGTTGAGGATATTGTGGCTTTGGAGCATCAGTATTTGCGCCTCCAGCACGGCTTCGTTGCTCAATGGAAGGTGAACTGCCATTTGGTCGCCGTCGAAGTCTGCATTGAACGGTGTACAGGCCAGCGGGTGAAGCTGTATAGCTTTGCCCTCGATAAGTTTGGGCTGGAAGGCCAAAACGCTCAGTCGGTGGAGTGTCGGCGCACGGTTGAGCAATACGGGATGTCCTTTCATCACGTTCTCAAGAATGTCCCAAATTACGGGCTCACGACGGTCGACAATCTTCTTGGCGCTTTTTACAGTCTTTACAATGCCGCGCTCAATGAGTTTGCGGATGATGAACGGCTTATAAAGCTCGGCAGCCATCAGCTTAGGCAGACCGCATTCTCCCATCTTAAGTTCAGGACCTACGACAATGACCGAGCGCGCTGAGTAGTCGACACGTTTGCCAAGAAGGTTCTGACGGAAGCGGCCCTGCTTACCCTTTAGTGAATCGGAGAGTGATTTCAAGGGACGGTTGCTTTCGCTCTTGACAGCCGACGACTTGCGGGAGTTGTCGAAGAGTGAGTCTACAGCTTCTTGGAGCATACGCTTTTCGTTGCGGAGAATCACCTCGGGAGCCTTAATCTCCATAAGCCGCTTCAGGCGGTTGTTGCGGATGATGACTCTACGATACAGGTCGTTGAGGTCGGATGTGGCAAAACGACCTCCGTCAAGCGGTACGAGCGGGCGGAGCTCAGGCGGAATGACAGGAATAATCTTAAGAATCATCCACTCTGGGCGATTTATCTTCTTCGAAGAGCGGAAAGCCTCTACTACCTGCAGACGTTTCAGTGCTTCAGTCTTGCGCTGTTGAGAGGAGTCGTTGTTAGCGCGGTCGCGCAGTTCATACGAAAGCTTATCAAGACCACTGACACCATTGGCATCTTCCGTTGAGAGCTCGCAGAGCAGGTCGTAGACAGCCTCAGCTCCCATCTTGGCGACGAACTTGTTGGGATCGGTGTCATCAAGAAGTGCGTTGTTGGGGTCGAGCTTGTTGTCGATGATGTCGAAGTATTCTTCCTCTGAGAGTAAGTCGAGCTTGTGTGAACCGTTGAGTTCCAGTCCTTCAGAGTCTTTGGCACCTGCTAATGCTCCCGGTTTGATGACGACATATTTCTCGTAGTAGATGATGGCGTCCAGCTTTTTCGTGGGCAGTCCGAGTAGATAGCCAATCTTATTGGGAAGCGAGCGGAAATACCAGATATGTGCTACTGGCACTACCAGCTCTATATGTCCGGAACGCTCACGGCGCACTTTCTTCTCGGTTACCTCTACACCACATCTGTCGCACACGATACCTTTATAGCGGATGCGCTTGTATTTGCCGCAAGCACACTCATAGTCTTTTGTCGGACCGAAAATACGCTCGCAGAAGAGGCCGTCGCGCTCGGGCTTGTATGTACGGTAGTTGATGGTTTCGGGCTTGGTAACCTCGCCATACGAATTCTCCAGGATTTCCTCCGGTGAAGCCAGTCCGATGGTTATCTTGGTGAAGTTGTTCTTTACCTTTGTATCTTTTTTAAAAGCCATTTTCTTTATCTATTTTGGGTTCGCTTATTATTCCAGTTTTACACTCAGTGCAAGGCCACGGAGTTCGTGGAGCAGCACATTGAGTGATTCGGGAATGCCTGGTGTGGGCATTGGGTCGCCCTTTACGATGGCTTCGTAGGCTTTGCTGCGGCCTACCGTGTCATCCGATTTTAGAGTCAGCATTTCCTGAAGAACATGAGCAGCGCCAAAGCCTTCGAGGGCCCAGACTTCCATCTCTCCAAAGCGCTGTCCGCCAAATTGGGCCTTACCGCCTAACGGCTGCTGCGTAATCAGTGAGTACGGACCTATGGAACGTGCGTGCATCTTGTCTTCTACCATGTGACCTAATTTCAGGAAGTAGGTGATACCGATGGTGGCAGGCTGGTCGAAGCGCTCGCCGGTCTCACCATCGTAGATGTAAGTCGAGCAGAGGCGTGGCAGTCCTGCTTTATCCGTCCACTCCTGTAAGTCACTGAGCTTGGCACCGTCGAAGATAGGTGTTGCGAACTTCACGCCGAGCTTCTTACCGGCAGCTCCGAGGATTGCCTCGAAAATCTGTCCCAAATTCATACGTGACGGCACACCCATAGGGTTGAGGACCAAGTCAACGGGGCGACCGTCCTCGAGGAATGGCATGTCTTCCATTCTCACCACTTTTGACACAATACCCTTGTTACCATGGCGTCCTGCAAGCTTGTCGCCTACCTGAATCTTACGCTTCTTCGCAACGTAGACCTTGGCCATTTGCAGGATTCCAGAAGGTAGTTCGTCGCCGATGGAGATGGCAAACTTCTTGCGCTTTTGCTCTGCGTCGAGAAGTTTGTAACGGCGGATATAGTTCATTATGAGCTTTTGAATGAGAAGATTCTTGTGCTCATCGCTTGTCCATCCATTAGACTGAATACCGTCGTATTCCAGATTCTTCAGTGCTGCTGTTGTGAAACGGCTACCCTTGGTGATGATTTCTGCACCGGTGTAGTCTTTGACTCCTTCGGAAGTCAATCCGTCAGTGAGTGTAAGCAACTTGTCAACAAGGATATCCTTGAGGTCATTGCACTTTGCTTCGTGCTCCTCGTCAATCTTTTGAAGTGCTATTTTGTCCTGACGTTTGGATTCTCTGGTCTTAACAGCTCTGGAGAAGAGCTTCTTGTCGATTACGACACCACTGAGCGAAGGATCGGCTTTAAGTGACGAATCCTTTACATCACCAGCCTTGTCACCAAAGATAGCGCGGAGGAGCTTCTCTTCGGGCGACGGGTCGCTTTCGCCTTTGGGTGATATCTTACCGATAAGGATGTCTCCAGGTTCAACTCTGGCTCCGACACGGATGATTCCGTTGTCATCAAGATCCTTGGTTGCTTCCTCTGAGACATTGGGAATGTCTGCAGTAAATTCCTCAGTGCCGCGTTTGGTCTCTCTGACGTCCAAAGAGTATTCGTCTACGTGAACGGATGTGAGTACATCCTCGCGCACCATACGTTCTGAGATGACCACGGCATCCTCGTAGTTGTAGCCCTTCCAGGGAATGTAGGCCACCAAAAGGTTGCGCCCGAGTGCGAGCTCTCCGTTCTCTGTGGCGTAGCCTTCTGTAAGAATGTCTCCTTTCTTCACGCGCTGGCCCTTGTTGCAGATAGGCCGCAGGTCGATGGTCATATTCTGGTTGGTACGGCGGAACTTCGGAATTCTGTATTCCTTCAGTGCCGGCTCGAAACTTACGAACTCTTCTTCCTCCGTACGGTCGTATAGGATGCGGATGGTTGTGGCATCTACATATTCTATAACACCAGATCCTTCGGCTGTAATCTGAGTGCGAGAGTCCTCACATACCTGTTTTTCCAGGCCTGTGCCCACAATAGGTGCATCGTTGTGAAGCAATGGTACAGCCTGGCGCATCATGTTACAGCCCATCAGAGCTCGGTGACCATCATCGTGCTCCAAGAATGGAATCAGTGCAGCCGACACGGAAGCAATCTGTTGGGGTGATACATCCATAAGGTCGACTTCCGAGGGAGGAACCACTGGGTAGTCGGCATCCTGGCGGCATTTCACAGTGTCGCGGATAAAGGTGCCATCGGTATTCAATGGAGCATTTCCTTGTCCGATAATCTTGTCGGCCTCTTCCTCTGCTGTCAGATATACAACATCCTTGTTGTCCATGTCGACCTTTGAGTTTTTGACTCTTCTATAAGGGGTAACAATGAAGCCGAGGTCGTTGATCTTTGCATAGATGCAGAGAGAAGATATCAGTCCGATGTTCGGGCCTTCTGGTGATTCGATAGGACACAGACGGCCATAGTGAGTGTAGTGTACGTCACGTACTTCGAATCCTGCTCTTTCTCGGGAAAGACCACCAGGGCCCAGTGCAGAGAGACGACGCTTGTGAGTGACCTCAGCAAGCGGGTTGGTCTGGTCCATGAACTGGCTCAGTGGGTTCGTACCGAAGAAGGAATTGATGACACTCGATATGGTCTTGGCATTGATGAGGTCGGTTGGGGTGAATACCTCATTGTCGCGCACATTCATCCTCTCGCGTATGGTGCGGCTCATTCGTGCCAGTCCGATAGAGAATTGATTGGCCAATTGCTCTCCTACCGTGCGGACACGGCGGTTGGACAAGTGGTCAATATCGTCTACAGCTGCATTGGAGTTGACCAGCTGTATAATATATTTGATAATTTCAATAATGTCGTCTTTGGTTAGAACACGGACGTCCATGTCTGTATTCAACCCGAGCTTTTTGTTGATGCGGTAGCGGCCGACCTCTCCAAGGTCATAGCGCTTGTCTGAGAAGAACAGGTTCTGGAATACCTCGCGTGCACTTGCATCGTCAACAGGGTCTGCATTGCGCAACTGTCGGTAGATATAGTTGACAGCTTCTTTCTCTGAGTTGCTCGGATCCTTAGCCAATGTGTTGAAGATGATGGCATACTTATTGGCCATCTCTGCATCCTTGTGAAGAAGAATGGTCTGAGAGCCACTGTCCAAGATATCCTCGATATTGTCCTCTGTGATCTCAGTCTCACGCTCCATCACAACCTGATTACGCTCTATTGACACCACTTCGCCAGTGTCTTCATCAGCGAAATCTTCATTCCAGCTTTTGAGAACGCGTGCTGCAAGCTTGCGGCCTATAGCTGCCTTCAGGTTCTTCTTGTTTACCTTTACCTCTTCTGCAAGGTCGAATATCTGAAGAATGTCCTTGTCAGTCTCGTAGCCGATGGCGCGCAGAAGAGTAGTTACGGGTAACTTCTTCTTGCGGTCAATGTAGGCGTACATCACGTTGTTGATGTCGGTCGCAAACTCAATCCATGAACCTTTGAAGGGGATGATGCGCGCAGAGTAGAGTACTGTGCCGTTTTGGTGCACTCCTTGGCTGAAGAATACACCTGGGGAACGGTGCAGCTGCGATACAACTACACGTTCTGCACCATTGATGACAAAGGTGCCGTTGGCCGTCATGTAGGGAATAGTCCCCAAAAAAACGTCCTGAATAAAAGTACCGAAATCCTCATGGTCCGGGTCTGTGCAGTAAAGCTTCAGTTTGGCCTTCAAGGGTACACTATATGTCAGCCCCCTCTCCAGGCACTCGTCAATCGAATAGCGGGGAGGGTCGATGAAGTAGTCCAGAAATTCAAGAACGAAGTTGTTTCTTGTATCTGTGATTGGAAAATTCTCCGCAAAAACTTTGTATAAGCCGTCGTTCTTGCGTTCTTCTGGAGGCGTATCCAACTGAAGGAAGTCACGGAATGATTTCAGCTGCACATCGAGAAAGTCGGGGTATGGCAGCGGATTATGAACCGTGGCGAAGTTAATTCTGTTATCTACAACTTTGTTTGAAGCCATAAAAAGTATTTTAGCGGGCACTATGCCCAAGTACCATGGAGTCGGTACGGACGATAATCTGTAAAGTAAGACACAAAAAGGTTAGGACTCGCCTATTTGGAAAATCCTAACCTTATACCTTAAGAAATGTTAGTGCCCCTGTTTTTTGAGAACGAGGCACTATCTATAGTCAGCTGATTACTTCAGTTCAACCTTGGCACCAACAGCCTCGATGGTCTTCTTGAGGTTTTCAGCCTCTTCCTTAGAAAGACCTTCCTTGATGGTAGCAGGAGCGCCGTCAACGAGGTCCTTAGCCTCCTTGAGGCCAAGTCCACAAGCTTCCTTAACGGCCTTCACAACCTGAAGCTTTGTAGCGCCTACTTCAGCGAGCACCACGTCGAAGGAAGTCTTTTCCTCAGCTGCGGGAGCTGCAGCACCTGCTGCGGGACCAGCTACAGCAACAGCTGCAGCTGCGGGCTCAATACCATACTCGTCCTTGAGGACAGTTGCCAACTCATTCACTTCTTTAACTGTCAAATTTACTAATTCTTCAGCAATAGCTTTAACGTCTGCCATTTTATTCTAAATTTTAATTATTCGTTTTGATTAATGTTGTTGACTTCTTTTGTTTACTCAGGACGCTCGCCTAAAGTCTTGAGCACACCATGAATGGTGTTTGCGCCTGATTGAAGAGCAGAAATAACATTCTTTGCAGGAGATTGCAGCAGAGCCACGACATCTGCAATAAGTTCGTTCTTGCTCTTGAGAGCAGAAAGCTCGTCGAGTTTGTCTGCGCCAACATAGGTGCATTCCTCAGCGTAAGCAGCTTTCAATGCGGGAATATCTTCCTTGTCATACTCCTTGAGGAGCTTAGCCGGCTTGTTAGCCACTTGTGCGAACATCACGGCTGTGGTGCCCTTCAGCGACTCGTACAGAGGAGAGTAGTCAACGTCAGAGGCTTCAAATGCCTTGTGAAGAAGACTGTTCTTCACCACGACCATCTTGATCTCGTTTTTGAAGCACTTGCGACGAAGCTTGCTTGTTGCCTCTGCGTTCATGCCTGTCACGTCGACGAGGTAAAAATGAGGATACTCCTTCAGTTTTGCGCCGAGTGATTCTATGATAGTATCTTTTACTTCTTTCTTCATTTTGCCTTACTTTTAGAGTTATTCAACTGATTTAGGATCAATCTTAATACCCTTACTCATGGTGCTCGAAATAAAGATACTCTTCAGATATGTACCCTTGGCGGTAGCAGGCTTCAGCTTGATTACCGTAGAAATAAATTCCTTGGCATTCCCGTAAATCTGCTCCGGAGTCATACTAATCTTACCAATAGAGGTATGAATGATGCCAGCCTTGTCAACTTTGAAGTCTATCTTACCTTGCTTCACTTCTTTGACTGCCTTTGCAACATCCATAGTTACAGTGCCACTCTTCGGGTTGGGCATCAAGCCACGGGGACCGAGGATACGGCCCAGGGGACCTACCTTACCCATGCATGAGGGCATAGTGATGATAACGTCGATATCGGTCCATCCGCCTTTAATCTTGTCGATATACTCATCAAGACCAGCGTAATCGGCACCAGCTTCTTTAGCAGCAGCCTCCTGATCGGGTGTGCAGAGTGCAAGTACGCGTGTTACTTTGCCGGTTCCATTAGGAAGCGACACTACACCGCGTACCATTTGATTGGCCTTTCTTGGGTCAACACCGAGACGTACATCAATGTCTAATGAAGCGTCAAATTTCGTCGTGGTTATTTCCTTTACGAGTTTCGAAGCCTCTTCCAATGTGTATGCCTTCCCTGCTTCAACCTTATCAGCTACTGATTTTTGATTTTTTGTCAGTTTACTCATCTTTAATTGAAGTTATTTGTTTATTTACCAGGGAAGTCCCCTTTTACAGTGATACCCATACTACGAGCAGTACCGGCAATAAGTCTCATTGCACTTTCTACCGTGAAACAGTTCAAATCGTTCATCTTGTCTTCTGCGATAGCCTTTACCTGATCCCAGGTTACCGAGGCCACCTTCTGACGGTTTGGCTGAGCTGAACCACTCTTCACTTTAGCTGCCTCCTTCAACTGTACGGCTGCGGGAGGTGTCTTGACAACGAAATCGAATGACTTGTCGGTGTAATAAGTGATAACAACAGGAATGATCTTT
>ONMG01000292.1 GCA_900318855.1 uncultured Prevotella sp. | reverse complement strand
CCGCACCAAATGGCATAGGCATAGAAGGAACCTGCGTAGGCATAGTCGCGCTCACGGGGCTGCATCGGCGTCTGATTGAGGTAGATGACGATGGCCAGTCCGGTCATGAAGAACAGGAAGCCCACCACCCAGAACTGACGTTCGCCGCGGCGGCCGCGGAAGAGCTGCCACACCAGGCCAATGATGCCCAGCAGGAGCGGCAGACAGTAGAACACGTTGTGGCCCTTGTTTTCCTTAAGCTCATCAGGCAACTTGCTTTGGTCGCCCAGTCGCATGTTGTCGAGCCATGAAAAGCCGGATATCCAGTTGCCGTGCTCGGGTTCGCCGTTGCCTTGGATGTCGTTCTGCCGGCCGGCAAAGTTCCACATGAAGTAGCGCCAGTACATGAAGCCGCACTGATAGGAGAAGAAGAACCGCAGGTTCTCCCACCAGTAAGGTATCTTTACAGCAACATCCTGACCGCAGCGGTCGAAGTGTTCGGTGTAGCCTTTCACGCCTCCCATCCAGTCCTCGTAAGCCTGTTCGTAGGCAGAGCTGTACATACGGGGGAAGAGCACGTTCTGAGCGTATTTGTAATTGGTCTTATGGTTGACCACGAAGTAAGAGTCGCGCTCATTCTTCGAGGCTTTTTCCTTGCGGCTGTAGATGGGCGCACCTTCGTCGAACTCCGGCTTACACATGTTGCCTTCCTGCTTGAGTGCTACTTGCGACTGATAGACCGGACCGTAGAAGAGCGGACGGTCACCATACTGATCGCGGCTCAGATAGCTGCCCAGGGTGAAGATGTCCTCAGGTGAGTTCTGGTCCATGGGCGGGTTCGACAGTGACCGGATGACGATGAGCGCATAGCTCGAGTAACCAATCATCAGCATCAGCATGCAGAGCAGTGTGGTGTTCTTGATTCTGGCCGAGACGAGGGCTACCTTCTTCTTGCCTTCCTGCCGCTTATAGTTGAGCAGGAACCAGACGATGGCAAGAATCACCACACCGATTATGACAGCCTTCCAGCCGTAGCCGTAGAAAGGCACGCCGAGCATGGCAAAAGCTATCACGAAGGAAATATTCTCGCGCATGCTGTTACGATCGGTGTACGACTCATAGATGGCCCAAATCACCGATGCCACGAGGAGGAAGATGTAGATAATCTCGCCCGTGTTGAAGGGCATGTGGAGAACGTTGACAAAGAAGAGCTCGAACCAGCCACCCACGGTGATGATGCCGGGCACTACGCCATAGAGAACGGCGGCCACGATAACGAAGGAGATGAGCAGCGCGATAAGCGAGCCCTTGACCTTGATGTTGGGGAACCGGCGATAGCAGAACACCAGCACGACGGCCGGAATGGTGAGCAGGTTGAGAAGGTGGACGCCAATGCTCAAGCCGGTCATATACATGATGAGCACCAGCCAGCGGTCGCTGTGAGGTTCATCGGCATGGTCTTCCCATTTCAGGATAAGCCAGAACACTACGGCGGTGAAAGCCGAAGAGTAGGCATACACCTCACCCTCAGCAGCGGAGAACCAGAACGTGTCGCTGAAGGCGTAGATGAGTGCTCCCACCATACCGCTGGCCTCAATGGCAATGAGCTTGCCTGTGGTGAGGTCGTCCCAGCGCTTGAGAATGAGCTTGCGGGTGAGGTGAGTGATGGTCCAGAAGAGGAACAGGATGGTCGTGGCCGAGAGCAGGGCGCTCATCGTGTTGACCCAGCGTGCCACTTGGGAGGCATCACTTGCAAAGTGAGAAAACAAATTGGCTGTCAGCATGAAGAACGGGGCACCAGGCGGGTGACCGATTTCAAGCTTATAGCCCGTAGCGATGAATTCAGGACAGTCCCAAAAGCTGGCTGTCGGCTCAATGGTGGAGCAATAAGTAAACGCTGCGACGAGAAAAGCCACCCATCCCAGTATATTGTCCACTAATCTGTAACGTTTCATTTACTTGACTGATAAGTGTTTTGTTTCGAAATCTGATGCAAAGATAGTGCAAACGAGGGGAACGACCAAGAAAAAAGCTCGCTTTTTTCTTGGGCACTCCCGAGTGCAGCCTAGCTTCTTGCCCCAGGCAAAAAGTGCAAACGAGGGGAACGACCAAGAAAAAAGCTCGCTTTTTTCTTGGGCACTCCCGAGTGCAGCCTATCTTCTTGCCCCAGGCAAAAAGTGCAAACGAGGGGAACGACCAAGAAAAAAGCGCGCTTTTTTCTTGGGCACTCCCGAGTGCCGCCTATCTTCTTGCCCTCAGGCAAAAAGAAATTACAGAGTATTTTCCTTGGGTTTGTTAATCCTATCGCAGTAGAGTGCAGCCACGGAACATAAGGGACTAGATTCTATTCTTCTCTTATGTGCCCCCAAAGAGTTCCAGACTTTATCCATGCGCACCCTAAATCACCCCAAAAGGTGAAGTATTACCTAATAAGTAAAACTCATGGAAAGACTTTCGATCCCAATGGAACCCAGAGGGCAAAGCTACCCCAACGCTTCGGAGCGCGGGGCATTGAATTAGAGCTTTTCACAATCTCCGCCAATTGGTGTACGTATCTCCGCCAATAGGTGTACATATCTCCGCCAATTGGTGTACGTATCTCCGCCAATTGGTGTACGTATCTCCGCCAATTGGCAAAACAATTGTGAACCCCTTGAGAGTTCCTCCGGCACTCACGGGTGCTGCCTGTCTTCTTGCGCCCAGTCAAAAAGAGTAAACAAGGGGGATTAGCCTGTCATCCTATTAGGAGTGAGACTTTAAAGGAGCAGGCTTACACCGCTGATTAACAGAATGTAGCGAAGCAGTTTCCCTATTGTGATGCTGGTCAGCGTAATGGGCAGGTTGGCCCGCATTAGCCCCAGGGCGATGGTGATGGCGCTGCCAATGATAGGCAAGAAAGCGAAGAAGCCCATCCACGCCCCGTGGCCTCCCATGAAGCGTTCAGCCTTCTGCAAGTCGTCGGGGTTCACGTGCAGATATTTTTCTATCCAGTTGAGCTTCCCCAAACGTCCGATACCGTAGTTGAACATGGAGCCCAGCACATTGCCTATCGTGCCATAGATGACGAGCGGCAGTGGGTGAAGGCCGGCTGCCATAAGTCCCAGCATCACGGCTTCACTGCTGAAAGGAAAGAAGCTGCCTGCCAGAAAAGCCGCAAGAAGCATGCCCCAGTAGCCGTACTCGGAAAGCAGTGCGGTCAAGGTTGCCATAGCAGGTTCATTAGAAGCACACCTAATGTGACCAAGCTCAAGACGGCAAAGGCTATATTGGTGAAACGTGTGTGGGTGAAAGTGATGACATGGCCCACCAAGGGCGACATGTTGACGATGAGCAGAGGGATGAGCACATTGCTGTAAGTGGGTTGGAGCACGATGAATGCCAGGGAGAGGAAACTCATCGTGATGAAGATTTCGAAGAGCATTCTCGTGCGTATCTTGTCATTGTAGCTATAGTGCAGGAAGTGTATGGTGCCGATAATGGTCAGCAAGAGGAGAAGTCCCAGCGTTACCAGCATCCATAACGGAAGCGTGCTGAAGTCGGCAATAGGGCCAAATGAGGTGAGGCCCTCAAAATGTGTTAAGATGGTTATGTGGCCTTCGTAGGCATTGTAGCCGATAACCAACCAGTAGGGGGTGAGCAGACCGAATACAGAGGCCAGGAAGTTGCGCAGGCTCATGGCCATGAGGCAGGTGGCAAGCAGAATCCACAGCACGGGAACGAGCCACAGCACCTTCACCTCGAAGATGCTGGCAACACCAAGGATGCAGAAGGCATAGAATATTTTATCGTGGGCTTCTTTGTCCTGGTAGGCATGGAAAAGCAACAGATAAGTCAGGATAGCGCTAATCTGCACCAACCCTACGTGATAGTTGCTGAAGAGTGAAAATACGGCAAGGTCGAAGACGAGAAAGGAGCAGGACACCATTCGGCTGTAGGTGCGCATGAGCGCGTTCCTGTTGTTGAGTTCCACCATGAGGTAGGTGCCGGTAAGGATGAAAGCCAATGGCTCCCACTGGAGCGGACCTCTAAGTCCTGTAAGCAACCACAGGGCAATGACGGTGATTGCCGTCAAGGGCAGTGCCAATCTACTTTCTGCAATCTTATTCTGTAGGTATTTCATCTTGAGCATGCTGTCCGCCCGAATCCCTGAGCGGGACTGGGGGGACAGCTCTGATTACAAATCCTGTCCGATGTCGTGACGGAAATATTTATCCTTGAAATCTATCTTCTGAGCCTCTTTGAAGCTCTTCGAGAGTGCCTCTTCCTTATTGCGTCCATACGAGGACACTGCTATGACACGGCCTCCATTGGTAACGACTTGGTCGCCCTTGACGGCTGTGCCGGAATGGAAGACGATGCTGCCTTCCACCTTGTTGAGTCCAGTGATGGGGTAGCCTTTTATGTATTTTCCCGGATAACCACCACTGACGAGCATGACGCACACGGCACTGCGGCTGTCGAATTCTATGGAGCGTTTGTCAAGGTCGCCTTGGCCGACACCCTCAAATAAATTTACGATGTCGCTCTTGAGCCGCAGCATCACCGACTCGGTCTCGGGGTCACCCATGCGGCAATTGTACTCGATGACCATCGGATTGCCGTCGACGTTGATGAGGCCGAAGAAGATGAATCCTTTGTAGTCGATGCCTTCAACTTTGAGTCCTTCAACCGTGGGGCGTATGATGCGGTCCTCCACCTTCTGCATCCATGCCTTGTCGGCAAAGGGTACAGGGCTCACCGAGCCCATGCCACCCGTGTTCAGTCCCGTATCGTGCTCTCCAATGCGCTTGTAGTCCTTAGCTTCAGGGAGTATCTTGTAATGGGTGCCGTCGGAGAGTACGAACACGGAGCATTCTATTCCCTTGAGGAACTGTTCGATGACCACTTTGGCTGAAGCGTTGCCAAACATTCCCCTGAGCATCTCGCGCAGCTTCTCTTCAGCCTCTTCGAGGGTCGGAACGATGAGCACCCCTTTTCCGGCTGCCAGTCCGTCGGCCTTCAGCACGTAGGGTGGACGGAGGGTCTTGAGAAAGGCTATGCCCTCCTCTATGGTGGTGCCGTCGAAAGTCTCATAGGCTGCTGTCGGTATGTGATGACGTTTCATGAAGCCTTTGGCAAAGTCTTTACTGCCTTCGAGTTGTGCTCCTGCCTTGGAAGGGCCAATCACGGTGATAGTGCGCGTGCGCTCATCGTCGTTGAAAGCGTCGGCAATGCCGTTCACAAGCGGGTCTTCAGGGCCGACAACCAGCATGTCGATGGAGTGACTGGCTGCGAAAGCCTTGATGGCCTCGAAGTTGTTGACCTTCAAGTCGACATTCTCGCCACAGTTCCTTGTACCGGCATTCCCCGGTGCAATATAGAGTTTGTCACATTTCTTGCTTTGGGCAATCTTCCATGCGAGGGCATGCTCGCGCCCTCCGCTTCCTAGCAGTAAGATGTTCATAATGTTATGTCTCCTTAATGATAATGTGCTATCCTTATGTCCTAATGTTTTAATGGCTTGAGATAATCCTCGAAGTACTGAGTGATGCGCTCGTGCAGGTGTACGCTCTGATGGCCTCTCATGTTGTGGGGTTCGCCGGGGTAGACGAAGAAGTCGGGCTGTGTGCCCACTTTGATGCACTCGGCGAGGAAGCTAAGGGCATGTTGTGGCACTACGGTCTTATCGTTGTAGCCGATGATTATCTGGAGTTTTCCCTTGAGGTTCTTGGCCTGATTGATGAGCGAAGTCTTGGCATAGCCTTCCGGATTGGTATGCGGCGTGTCCATGTAGCGCTCTCCATACATCACTTCGTACCACTTCCAGTCGATGACTGGGCCGCCGGCCACACCCACCTTGAAGACATCGGGATAGTGGGTCATCAGTGAAATGGTCATGAATCCGCCGAAACTCCATCCGTGGATACCTATGCGGTCCTGGTCGACATAGGGCAGCGACTTGAGGTATTCCACGCCTTTCATCTGGTCCTTCATCTCCACCTGTCCGAGTTGGCGGAAAGTGGCTTGCTCGAAGGCCTTGCCACGGTGCTCGCTGCCCCTATTGTCAAGAATGAAAAGCAGATAACCTTTTTGGGCCATATAGGTCTCCCAAGAACGGGAACAGTAGTGCCAACGTGCGTCGATATTGTGAGCGTGAGGGCCTCCGTAGACATACACCACTGTGGGATATTTCTTCGTTGGGTCGAAGCCGACGGGTTTCACCATGCGCCAGTAGAGGTCGGTTATGCCGTCGGCGGCCTTTAGTTTGCCGCAGTCGTATTCGGGTACATTGTAACCCTTCCAGGGGTCGGGAGCCGTGAAATAAGTCGTACGTGAAGCTTGGTTCGTATTGATGATCTCGATGCGCCTCGGCACCTTAGGCTCACTATAGTTGTCAAGCAGATAGCTGCCGGCTGCACTCAGGCTGCCATAGTGCCATCCCTGGCCGTTATCGAGCAAGGTGCGTTTCCCCGTATCCGTGTTGACGGCATAGAGGTTAGCCTGAATGGGGCTGGCTTCGTTGGAGAGATAGATAAGCTCATGGCGCTTGGCATTGAAGCCGATGAGCTGCATCACTACCCAAGGACCGTTGGTGAGTTGCTTCAGTTGCTCTCCATTGCGGTCGAAGAGATAGAAGTGGTTGTAGCCGTCCTTCTGACTCTGCAAGATGAACTTGCTTGAATCCCAAGGCAGGAAGGTGATAGGGTGGAGTGGTTCCACATATTTGTCGTCGGTCTCGCGGTAGAGCTCGTTGATGCGGTTGCCGGTTTCAGCGTCGTAACTGACCAGGCGGCAGTCGTTCTGGTCGCGGTTGAGCTCAAACATATAGATGACGCGGCTGTCGGGGCTCCAGGCGATATTTGTGAAGTAGCGGTCAGTGGGGTCACCGGCTTTCAGATAGACGATGCTGTGGTTTTTGAGGTCGTAGGCTCCCACCGTTACCTTATGGCT
>ONMG01000100.1 GCA_900318855.1 uncultured Prevotella sp. | reverse complement strand
TCCCGGTGACGGAAACCCCAGTATTTCAGGCTTTTTCAGCCCTTTTTCTTCAAGAATGTGTTAGTAGACAGACGGTCTCGACGTGGCTCGAGGTTCCAGCATTTATGGCTGAGCCTCGTGAAGTTTCAAGATTATTGAAATACCCGCTCTGAAAAGAAGTGAGTATTCAAGATTATTGTTTTTTCGGAGGCAGCCAATTCTTATCATACGCAACTGTATGAAGATATGACAAGCCATTTCCTATCACTAAATAAGGAACACCATCTCGAATAACAAAAGGCTTTTTCTTCTCTTCTTCTGTAAGCTGGAGATCAACGGCTTCTCTTACCCGTATATCACAATAGCTCAAGCCGCGTAAAGAGAAGCTTTCTGTATCTTCATACTGACTGAGAATCTTTTCAGCATCCAAAATGACCTCGGGATATGAACAATCATATAGCAACTTAATTGTATTGATATGATGTAGCTGTCCCGTTTCGTCCTTGTAAACAATGTTATCATTACAGCCGATTGTAATTTGATAACATTTTGTATCAAAATCCTTGACTAATGAAATAGCAATTCTGTGTCTCATCTCAGCCGATTCTTTATCCAGATACTGGCCTTTAGCGACATTCCTGTTATGCTTCAAGAACTCTAAGTTGGTGATTCTACAATCCATGTGATCATTATTCATATGATCGACGACATACCCCTTTTCGGTCATATCATTAAGGACCTCTTCGCCGTACCACATTCTCATCATGTAACGATGAAGCCCTCCACCAAGGCTCTGGTTAGACGGATACCCATTACTAATAGTCCAGGTATGTGAAGAAAGTTCTTCATAATAATCTTCACGATAAGTGGCAAAAGCTACTTCATTCCAGCCTTCTCTCATTATAGAAATAGTATCATCTCGGACTTCAAAGGTATTTTTACTTTTTTTCGGCACAAATAATCATCTCCTGATGTTTCAAATTCTGACTGTTCATATTATACTACAGTGGCAGGCAATTTTAAATTGCCATCTTGTCCGTTCCACCGTGCCGACAGATTGGAACCATCTGGCTAAAATAAAGCCATCAGATGGAAAGAGAGGTTCAGAAATGTTCGCAGAGAAATTAAAAGAAGCAAGAACAGCAAAGGGGTTATCTCAGGGAGCGCTTTCCGGGAAACTGGATATCAAACGTCAGACCGTGAGCAATTGGGAAGCCGGGATTTCATTCCCTGAGGTTGAGAATGTCCTGCGCATTGCAGTCATACTCAACGTATCGCTTGATTCACTCTTTGCCGACGAGATTGCCTATCTGCGAAAAGAAACCAATCCCGAAGATCCACAATGGGAGCGTTTCGGTAAACCTCTTGCAGAGGTTCTTCTGACTTTTGCAAAGGCTGTAGATAACTGGGCCGCTAATCTGCCAAACGATGGAAAGGAGGATCACGATGCAGCAGAATAACATGAACGATGTCATCATCACTCTTATTAAGAGCGTTGAAACCATAATTCTGGAAATCATCAATCGAAAATTGTAATCTCATATATACGTAAAAAGGCCGCCCTCCGCAATGGAAGACGGCCTCATCTTTTCGGTCTCATATCATTTACTTGTTTCTCCAGACGTCGGTTTCTAACCCGGCTTTGAATTCAAAGTGGAAACGCTCGTGGTAAACCGTAATGGCGTTTATGTATTTTCTAACAAGGCTGTCGTCATATTCCAGCCTGCTCTTCTCATGCGCCTTCATGAACTTCTGGATCTCTGAAATTCGTTTATCAGCCCTCTGTACCTTTGCCTGCTTGCTCAGCATGCCGTCATCATAATAAAGACCAGCATATTCCCATTCCGGATTGCACTTGATGTAGCTTTCATAATGCTCTCGCTGGGTCTCAAGGCTCTCTTCCTGAGCATCTGATCCTGTCGAAACGCGGCAGTAGGCAGCCACTTTCTTCATTGTCACCTGAGCCTTCTTTGGCTCAATTTTTGTCAGTCTTCTCACTGTCTCGTCTCCTTTCGTCAGGTAACATGTTTGCTCTCTCACCCGGTATTATCAACGGTTTTCTGGCATTACTGGCACCAGATGCGGTGAGAATTTTTTCCGAAATCTCGCCTCAGATTTGTTGAATTCGTCAACAGAAATCAGGCCCACTTCAAGAAGTGAATCAAGAAGCTGCACTGCAACCATATAGTCATATTCACGCTTCAGTTCCTCTGCTGATGGTACATATTCCTCTGGTTTGATCGGTGATATAGTCGCCACTCGCAAAACTTTGTTCTCTGTCATATCCATTCCTCCAATCCGAAGGACCAGTTCCTTCTAACTGGCATGGGATATTTCGAGATTGTTTTTCCGGTCACAGAGCAAAAAAAATTGCCCACCAGGGAAATTATTACCCGGTGGGCTGTCCTCATCTCAACAGTTCATTCACTCTGCGTTGTACCTGGGTTGCATCGTAGCCTGCATTCTCAAGCCTCTCAACGCGGTCGTTGCCATTTCCCCAGAGACCTTTCAGAACCTCTCTCGCTACCGTATCAACAGACTTCTTTGGCGTAGGCGAGGCGTTGGCCTTCTTGTAGCCATTGAATCCGCCACTCCTGATAATCGTCGGAAAGTCCTGATAGGAATAATCAAGGTCTACCCTTCCTCTGATTCCGTTCACAGAGCCACTCGAACTGTACTGCCAGATTCCGCAGGAGCCTTTGTAAGAGCAGGCCTTTCCCCACTCAGCGCACCAGAAATTGTAACGCTTAAGGACATCATCCCTTACAAGCGATCTGGCGTAGGATGCCGAGGTGTAGAAGCCTGCGAAGTACCCAGCCGCTTCCATCTTGGAGCAGAAGGTTCTGATCAGGCCAGAAACAAATTCCTTGCCTGCGGCTAGCTGGCTCTTCTCTTCAACATCGATATAGACCGGATAGTCAAACTGCTTTCCATTGAGAACTGAAAGGAAGCTCTCTGCCTCCTGCTCTGCTCCCTTAAAGCTCCCGGCCTTGCTGTACCAATAGGCACCAACGTGGAGTCCTGCCTGCTTTGCCTTCTTGTAATTTGCCTCAAACCACTTATCCTTGTGACCTGCTCCGTATCCTGCCCGGATGATGATGAAGTCAATCCCCGCTGCCTTCGTCTTGGCAAAGTCGATATCTCCCTGCCAGACCGATACATCAATTCCTCTTACTGCCATAAGTTATTCCTCCTCATAAAGAAAGAGCGACTCCAGCGAAGTGCTGATAGCCGCAATCAACAGTGGTGTTCATTTCTGCTCTGATCCTTCTCGGTCATGGAGCTGTTCCAGGACATCTTTTAGCTGCTTTGGAATAGGCATGCCAATGTGGCCTGCGTTCTCAAGGAGCGATATTCCTTCATTCGAGAGATAGAAGAAAATCACTGCGCTCCGGAGCACGGCACCTTTACCAACTACATGGACATCAAGGATGTTTGCAATCCCGATCAGCATGAAGATCAGAACTTTCCGGCAAATTCCCCGGAAACCTACCGCGCTTGAAAGCTTGTGGTCGTTAATCGCGCACATCACTCCTGTAATGTAGTCCGCTACCACAAAGATCACCAATGCGTAAAGAAGTCCGTCACAGCCGCCGAGGAAGTACCCCAGCCACCCTCCGATGCCGACAAACGTTGCCTGGATCATTAACCAAAATTCTTTCATGATATTCGCCCTCCTTATTTTTAAGCATAAAAAAAGCAGCTACCGGAACTGCTCCAGCAACTGTCCAGCCTTCAATGATTGATAATTTTCGATATAACAAGTTTCAGTTGGAAATTCTTATTCCAATCAATGAACAGATCTGATATTCTCTGATGGTTAATGTCTTAGCCACATTATTTGTATAAGCCTGAAGAGCGATTTTATGTTGGCCTTTTTCAATCCGTACAAGTCCTATCCCAGACATAGTTCCATGTAACTTGTCTTCACTTGACATGCAAGCAACATCGCATAATATCGTTTTACTGTCATCAACAGAGACTTCTAACCCACATTGGTATCCTGTGATATTTATTGCTGCATGGACTCCTGATGTACATATGAAATATACTCCACCTCTTATATTGCAAGTTGCTTCGATAAAAGATATATCGTTACTAGATGCTTGAATGCCAACAGTACCGGTCTGAGCAGAAATATGAAAACTATCATTTATGGTCAATAATTCATTTCCGACTTTATTTAAAGCATCACTTACGCTTTGATTTGCCCCAGACAGTTCTGAAATAATACATCTCTTTATTATCGTATCCGCTACATCTGATACCAGCTTCCTATATCTATTACCATCAGAAGCAATCATTGAAATAAAATCCGTTTGATTAATTTCCCTGGAAGTATCGCTATCGTCAAATCTTGCCGCAAACTGTGCGGCAGCCTCCTCAGATTCCTTTGCTGCCTCAGCACTCTTGCTACAGTTATCTTCTACGGCGCCAATACTATCCCTGCTCTTAGCCGCAGCATCTGCTGAGGCTGAGGCAAGGTCCGCATAATACATGGCGTTGTTCTCATCTTCTCCATCACGAGAAGATGTGCCGCCCTTTGCCCAGGATTCTGAGAGCTTGGCACTGGCTGCTGCGTTCAGTTCTGATGTGGAAGCACTCTCCTTGCTTTCAAGGGCTGATGTCTCTGAAGTTTTAGCATTCTGCTCCGACTGAGCCGCCAGTTCTTCACAGCTCTTGTCTCAAGAAACTGGGCCTCTTCAGGTGAAATGGAGATAGGCGTGTATTTCATTCCCTCTTCGAGAACCGCCACCTTGTTACTGTTCCCGCTTCCACCGAAGGCCTTATTCCAGCTCTCACGGACCCGCTCCGGGTCCTTGACTGTTCCCGGATGTTCGAGGATGCCGCCTGGTGTCGCTCCATTTGCAAAGAACTTTGCTCCATACTCCTCACAGGCAATGGCCATACCGATGGCGTTCTTTGCCATCGCAATCGGGCTGTAACCCACAAGGCCGTCAAAGCCAAGGCCCGGAACATGAAGCACATCATAAGGAGTAAGGCGTACAAGACTTCCTTCTATAGTGTGCGCCTCATCCTGTGATGTCTGGTATTCGTAATAAAGCTCCCCGTTCTCATCGCGATCGACCGTCATCCTATTTGGCATGAGCGGATACAGAGCC
>ONMG01000150.1 GCA_900318855.1 uncultured Prevotella sp. | reverse complement strand
CTGTTCTTGTCGCGTATGGAGGAAATCATTGGTCATAAGCGGTGATACGTAGGACAGCTGTGCTTTTGAACGGATAGGTTTGCAAGACAATTCGGCGATTGGCAGCAGCACAGCAGACATCTGAAGAATGGCTGCTGACGAGGCGTTTATCGTATCGATTCCATGAAGGTATCACTATTCCTGAAGTACATGATGGACCGGGACATGTCAAAATTTTAGTCTAGCTGAGAAGGAACTTTTTTTATTTTTATAGAATTTAAAAATCAACACATTTTATAGAAGAATGCTACTGACAAAGCAACTAGATGATGATTTTGATAAGGGTTAACATTGCTGTGCTTTTCTGAATTAAGATTTTTTCATGAATCACCTAAGGAAGGGATTATAAATGGAGCCATTGCTGAAGACATATTACAAGTGCTATCTCAGTGAGGTGCGTCAGTTGAAGCCATCTACGGTAAATCACTATTGTGATGCGCTCAATAACATCACGCGTCACTTGCAAGAGATGAAGATGATAACGGGCTCGATTTATGATGTCTCGGATTTGCATCGCTTGAAGGAACTGCAGGAGGTACTGTTTGAGGATGCCGCTTTCATTGCTCAAAATAAGAAGGGAAATCAGATGTATAGCGCGGGTCTCAATCATTATGTGAGGTTCGCGGAAGGAACGAACCTGATAGCCTTTCGTCATGATATTAGCAAACTGGATATGCCGATGCCTGTCCGTACAGAAGAGCCGAGGCACTACGAGTCCAAACATTGGGCGCGGTCTGATATCCTGAGAGAACAGACCTTGACGGTTGCTGACTATCACTGCGAGATGGATGGCAGGCATCAGACCTTTGTGGCAGAGCGCACACATAAGCCGTACATGGAGTCACATCATACCATCCCGATTCATTTGCAGAGTCGTTTTTCCTATAGTCTGGATGTCTACGCCAATCTCATCTGCCTTTGCCCTGTATGTCACCGAAAGATTCATTACGGCTTGCGCGATGAGCGCCGTGAGATGCTGTACGAAATCTACGAAAAGCGCCGTGAACGGCTGGTGCACAGTGGGCTTGTGATGGGAAAGGAAGAATTTGCGGACTTGATCCTGAAAGATTGAGTGCATGAGCCTTGATGAAAGGGCCTGGACCTATAAGCATGACTTATGGGTTCAGGCCCTTTTTATGTTTCATCGATTTACTTGTCGGTACGGTCATCGTTATCTTCGATTTTCAGCCAGGAGGTGCCGGGAATATCCTCGCCTTCCCAGTTCTTGACATACCAGTCGTGGTTGGGGTCGTAGTATTCGATGTCGTCGCCGGGCTGGAAGTACTGGTCGGCGTGATGCATGAGGTCTTCCATGCTTTCTTCGGATTCGGGATCATCGTCGCTTGGCGTGGGAGGTGTGCTGTTGATCTTAGATGGTGGGATGTAGCTCTTGCGGATCCTGCTTCCCCGGCCTTTCGGGTCCTGTCCTGATTCTCTTCACCAATGCCCGGAGACACTCAGGTTCCATCCGGTGGATGTGACCAGTAACGGTTGCGTCCTCTAAAATACCCATTCAGCTAAGCTCCTCTTGGTGCTCTGCTGCTTGTTCTTCAGGATGTGTTTCCGGTTGGTCAGGAGGACGAGATAGAGTTCGTCGGGATCATATCCGTCGATGAGGCCGGTCTTCTTCATGATCTCCTCGAACTGGGACAGGCGGTATACCTTCCGCTGCTTCTCTTCTGTCAGCTGGTGGAGTGTCTCCGAGGAATTCTTCCAGCGCCGCTTCGCGGTAAGCAGCTCTTCTTCGCGGTCGTCGATTTCCCGACGGAGTTTCTCCATCGCGTCGAGTCTCTTCTGCATCCGGTCCATTCCCTGTCCCTCCTGTCTCCTTTTTCTTCAGCGTCATTATAGCATGATCTCCTGTCCGGTGGAAAGGCCCTGAAAAGTGACTTTTTATCGGGTGCAACGGTCAGACACGGGCCGTCCGGTCTGCTATAATGGAGTCAGGGAGAGTTGTTTCTGGCCGGAGGCGCGGGTCCGGCCACCCATGCGGAGCACCCCGAGGGGGCTGCTCCGGGGCTGGTGATGTGCACTTCCTCATTTCTCTTCGAGAAACGATGGAAAAACCGAGTAACGACGCCGCTTCGCGGGCGCAAAAAACTTGCCGGAGCAGCTGCTCCTGAACCTGCCGTTGGCTGAAGGGGATACG
>ONMG01000115.1 GCA_900318855.1 uncultured Prevotella sp. | reverse complement strand
TGTGACGCTGCGGTTCGCAGAGGAGCAGACCTATCAGGAGGTTGCCAGCACATTGGGCATCAGCAAGGTCACCGTTTACAACCATCTTTCTGCGGGTCTTCGACAACTCAAACAACAACTAAACGACAAAGACAATGACTGAGGAAAACAATAAGAAACAACAGCGCTTGCTCGAAATGAATGAGCATCCGGAGCATTTCTCTGACGAGGAGATCGCAACCATGCTCCATGACCCCGACATGAAGGACTTTATCCGCATGCTGGCACTGACCCGACGGGCTGCCGATCCACACCTCAACGATGAGGCCGACGTCGATAAGGAGTGGCAGCGCTTTGCTGCCGCTCATCAACCGCGTCGCCACCATGTCCGCATTGCCGCAGCCATTGCGGGAGGCGTGCTCGTCGCAGGTCTGGCCGTCGCTGCCGTAGTGAAACTGGAAGTGTCTTCACCAAGCAAGGTGGAGTCCAAGACTGTCACTACCCAAGTTGCCAAAATCAAAACCGTTGCAAAAGATACTGTTTTCGCATCACCCAAGGCACAGGCAGACACGTTGAGCGTTAAGCCCAAGGTCTTTGACAATGTACCATTAAGCCTCATCCTTACTGACATGGCCGCTTACTATCATAAGGAGTGGAAAGCCGATGACAAAACCAAGGCCGACGTAAGGCTATACTTCGTATGGGACCGCAGAAAGTCACTGGATGAGAACCTTGAACTGCTCAACAACTTTAATCGATTCGACATATCTGTGGAGGATCATGTGATTGTCGTTAGGTAAGGAGGGCGCACGATGAAAAGAACCATTTTATTGCTGCTTTGCCTGATCTCGCTCTGCACCCAGGCACAGACTATCACCAGGCAATATAATAATGTGTCCATGGCCCAGGCTTTGCGTGAACTCAACCAGTTGCAGCACCAATACACAGTGAACTTCATCTACAATGACTTGGAGGATTTCCGCATCACGCTCAGCATAAAGCACCAGACGGTACCCGATGCCATCCGTCAGATGATTGGCTTCTATCCTATTACCATCACCGAGCAAGAAAACAATATCTTCGTGGAATGTAACAACAAAGGGAGGCAACGCTTTAAGGGGCGCCTCATTGATGAAGCCGGACAGCCCATGGAATATGCCAACGTGGTGTTGCTCTCAGTTGCCGATTCTTCGTTTCTGGCCGGTGGCGTGACCAATGCCAGTGGTGTGTTTGTCATTCCATACGATGCCGACCGCGTCATCGCACGCTTCAGCTATGTAGGCTACAAGACACTCACCCGAACTTTCCTCACACCCAATGCCGGCACCGTGAAGCTGCATCCCGACCGCTTCACCGTGAAGACCGTCAATGTAAAGGGACAGCGCAAGACGGAACATGTGGATCATGCCACCTATACTTTTACAGACGAGCAACTGAAGAATGCCCGCCACGCGCAGGATCTCTTGGCCACACTCCCTGGCCTGCATATCAGCGCCGTAACAGGCACCATTCAGTCACTCTCAGGCAAGTCGGTCAAGGTTCTCATCAATGGCATTGAGTCAAGCGACAACGACCTGAAGAGCCTCGAAGGCAAGCAGATACGCAACGTCGATTACTACCTGGTACCTCCCGCCCGCTATCACAACGTGGGTACGCTCATCAATATTCACACCCACAATATGGAAAATGGCTATGCAGCAGGATTCGATGAGACGCAGAGCTTCAATTCCGGCTTCAACAACACCAACGTCTATGCACACTACAACACCGGTCACTCGCAGCTGGCCTTCGACTACCGGCTGGAATACCGCAACAACGGCGGATGCCGGGAAAACAATGTCTATCGTTTCAACGATGATGCCGATGAGGCTGAATACCGCTACAACGGTGATTATCACTTCGGCTATGCCCATCACAACTTCAATCTGAGATACCTCTACAGCCTGGGCGACAGTCTGAACTTCCAGGTGAAGTTCTCACCTCAGCTTCATCGCTGGTTCTGGCGCACCAACTGGGACATCACGGCCATCAACAATCCGCTGTGGTCCAACGGCACTGCGCGTGAGGAACAGTTGCGCCGCTACTTCGCTCCCTCTCTCGACATCTATTTCCAGAAGAAGATGGCTCACAATCAGGACATCACGCTCGACGTGGTGGGCACTTACTTCAACAACCGCGAGAACCAAGACAACCGGCAGCACGATGAGGCCGGCAATGAACAGCTCGACGACCAGATGCGCCAGCACAACCACAAATACTCCGTCATCGGCGAGGTGGCCTATACCAAGGGCTGGCAAAAGGCAAGCCTCTCGCTGGGCTACAAGGCCACGCTGGCCAAGTCGGACTTTACCATCAGCAACGTGCTCTCTGACTATGAGGACTATGACTACACCACGCACAATGACAACCACTACGCCTACGCCGAGCTGTCAGGCAATATCAGCAAACTGAACTATCGCCTCAGTCTGGGCGGAACGTACGTACACACCAGCAACAATGACACCCATTACAACAAGCTCTACTTCACCCCACAGATGCTGCTGGCTTACAATCTCAAGAAAGGCATGCTGCGGCTGCAGATTAACTCAGAACCACAGTTGCCAGGTATCGCACAGCTCAGCAACAACTCCACGGTTGTCATACCAGGCCTTTACAATATGGGCAACCCCTATCTCAAGAGCGGCAACGACAATTCCGTGTCATTCTCCTACTCGCTTCAGACGCCTTACATCGATCTAGAAACAGGAACAGCGCTGGAACATATAAGCAACAGCATCAGCAACTACTATGCATGGCAGACTATCAACGGTCAGCGCGTCATGACACGTCAACCCCTGAACAACGACCGCAGCATCTCCTGGGTGACGCATTTCCAAGGAATGCTCAAGCCGTTCAAAAGCGAAATATTCACCCTCGCACTCTATGCGGCTGCCCAGTACGACAACCAAAAGAGCGACATCATGGGCGTCCACACCCACTGGACCATGCCCATCATGGTGCAGGCGGTCTTCAGAAAGGGCGGATGGGGAGCTGTAGCCTACTGGGAAAAGAAAGTAATGACACCCGACGGCAACGTCCTCAGCTCAAATGAGCGCAAGACAACGGCATCGGTCTTCTATCAGTACAAGCAGCTTCGCGTGGAACTCTCGGGGCTCTTCCTCTTTGCCGCGCCACAATATTGGGATGAGACCATGAGCAACAGCGTGTTTTACAGTTATCACACCAACCAAATCAAATCCCAAAAGAATATGCTGGTCCTCAATCTGAGCTACAATCTGTTCTCCGGAAAGCAACACCATCTTAACAAGAAGATTGACAATGCCGACCACGACTCAGGCTCATTCTAAGACTTAGAATTAAGACACGAGCTAATATGCAATATATATTTTCGCCCATTACTCAACGCATGAGTAATGGGCGAACAGTTTATTGACTTAACAAGAATTGGGGAAAGAACTAAGAGCAAAAGTTATTTTCTTCTTTTCTTTAATTGCACCTTGGGGATATTGATTTTGTCCCCCGCCTTGTAAGATGTCTTGCCATTGTTGACAGCCTCAACATAGCATTCCATGCCAGGGCCCAAATAG
>ONMG01000099.1 GCA_900318855.1 uncultured Prevotella sp. | reverse complement strand
TTCCGCCAATGGGGCTCTCCCACTCCCGGTCATCCCGAGCGCTGCATTGAGCGGGGTATTGAGAACGCCTCAGGTCCGCTCGGACAAGGCCATGCCTATGCTGCCGGTGCCGCAATAGCTGAAAAGTTTCTCGAGGCACGTCTCGGACATGAAGTGATGCAGCACAAGATATATGCCTACATCTCAGACGGTGGCATCCAAGAGGAAATATCTCAGGGCGTAGGCCGCCTTGCCGGTGCACTGGGCCTCAACAACCTCATCATGTTCTACGATGCCAACGACATACAGCTCTCCACAGAATGCTCGGTAGTGACGTGCGAGGACACGGCCAAGAAATACGAGGCATGGGGATGGCTTGTGACAACCATCGACGGCAACGATGTCGACGACATCCGGCGCGCACTCGACGCTGCCATCCATGAGACGGAACGTCCTACGCTCATCATTGGTCATACGGTGATGGGAAAGGGTGCGCTCAAGGACGACGGCAGCAGCTACGAGCACAACGTGAAGACTCACGGTGCCCCACTCGGCGACGGTGCCTACCGCAATACGATTAAGCATCTCGGCGGTGATCCCGACGACCCGTTCCACGTTTGGGACGACGTCAGAGCACTCTACGAGCGCCGCACCAAGGAGATGAGGGGCATTGTGGCTCACCGCCGCGCCATAGAGGCCGCCTGGGCCCAGGCTCATCCCGACAAAGCTGCTCTTATGAAAGAATGGTTCTCGGGCAAGGCTCCCGTAGTGGACTGGAGCTCACTGAAGCTGAAACCCAATGCCGCCACACGCGTGGCATCGCAGGCCTGCCTCGGAGTGCTCGCGCGCCAGGTGGGCAACATGGTGTGCTCCTCGGCCGACCTCTGCAACAGCGATAAGACCGACGGTTTTCTGAACGAGACGCATGAGATGAAGCGTGGCGACTTCTCGGGCGCTTTCTTCCAGGCTGGCGTAAGCGAGCTCACCATGGCTTGCATGTGCATTGGCATGTACCTGCATGGGGGCGTGATTCCGGCCTGCGGCACCTTCTTCGTGTTCTCCGACTATATGAAACCAGCTATCCGCATGGCTGCACTTATGGAAGTGCCTATCAAGTTCATTTGGACACATGATGCCTTCCGCGTTGGTGAGGATGGCCCAACCCATCAGCCCGTGGAGCAAGAGGCCCAAATCCGTCTCATGGAGAAGATGCAGAACCATCATGGCAACGACAGTGTGCGCGTCTTCCGCCCGGCCGACGTCTACGAGGCTGCTGTGTGCTGGAAGATGGCCATTGAGAACATGTCGACACCTACTGCGCTCATCTTCTCGCGCCAGGGAGTAGCCGACCTGCCAGAAGGCACGGATTACGAGCAGGCGCGTCGGGGTGCCTACGTGGTAGCAGGAAGCGACGACGACTACGACATTATTCTTGTTGCCTCAGGCTCCGAAGTGTCGACGCTCGTGGCCGGAGCACAACTGCTCCGCAAAGATGATATCAAGGTGCGCATCGTCAGTGTCCCGTCAGAGGGTCTCTTCCGTCGCCAGCCCAAGGACTATCAGGAGCAGATACTGCCTACCGGAGCACGCATCTTTGGCCTCACGGCCGGACTGCCTGTGACACTCGAAGGACTGGTGGGAGCCAACGGCTGTGTCTTCGGCATGCCCGGATTCGGTTATTCGGCTCCCTACAAGGTGCTCGACGAGAAACTGGGCTTCACAGCCGAAAACGTTGAAAAGCAGGTATTAGACTTCTTTAAGGCTTGATATTTACCCATAGGTGTACCATTGCCGGGCAGACTTCATTCTCCGGCAAAGGTACACCTTTTTATGACTACACCTATCTATATATAAAGGAAAAGACAGATGATGGAAGTTAAGACAGTAGGATTGGCCAGCGATCACGCCGGCTATGCACTAAAGGAATACGTGAAACAATACCTTAAGGAGAAAGGCTTCCCATATAAGGACTATGGAACCTTCAGCGCCGAAAGCTGCGATTACCCCGATTTCGCGCATGCCTTGGCTGAAGGCGTGGAGAAAGGGGATGTCTATCCCGGTATAGGAATATGCGGAACGGGCGAAGGTATGGCCATGACGCTCAACAAGCACCAAGGGGTGCGCGCAGCCTTGGTCTGGGAACCTGAGATTGCGCATATGACTCGTCAGCACAATGATGCCAACGTGCTCGTGATGCCAGGCCGTTACATCGACGAGACAACGGCTTCAAAAATCATGGACGAGTTCTTTGCCACCGACTTCGAAGGAGGCCGCCATCTCCGTCGCATCAGCAAGATACCCTTGAAATAAAACCTTGCTGACAGGCACCAGTGGTGCCTGCCCTTTTTCTGCATACTATGAACCGAGACGATTTTCAGTTTGAGATATGTGCCAATGGAGTGGAGAGCTGTATAGCTGCTCAGGAAGGCGGTGCCGACAGAGTGGAGCTCTGTGCCGGCATTCCCGAAGGTGGAACCACACCCTCTTATGGAGAGATTGCCGTGGCGCGGCATGAGCTTAAGCGCACCCGTCTTCACGTCATCATCCGTCCACGCGGAGGCGACTTTGCCTATACGCCCCTTGAAATCAGGCGCATGAAGCTCGACATCGACATGTGCCGCCAATTGGGAGCCGACGGTGTCGTCTTCGGCTGTCTCAACACCCAAGGGAACGTCGACATAGAGACATGTCAGACTCTGCTCAGCCACGCAGAGGGAATGAGCGTCACCTTCCACCGGGCTTTCGACCGTTGTGCTGCTCCCATGGAGGCCTTAGATTCGCTCATTGCAATGGGCTTCAACCGCATTCTCACCTCTGGTCAACAGCCGACAGCCGACCAGGGCATTCCACTGCTCCGCCAACTGCACGATGCTGCACGGGAACGCATTGCCATCATGGCTGGTTGCGGAGTCAACGAGCAGAATATCCATTCTATCTTCACAGCTACCGGAATCCGCGAGTACCACTTCTCAGCCCGGGAAACAATCCGGCGTTCCGCTGCTCCTAACAAGCCCCAAGTCTATATGGGGACCCCGGGGATGGACGAAACAGCATTGAGCTATACCACATCGCGCCGCGTCAAAACTACCATAAGCGCCCTCATCAGCCATTAAAGAACAGAACAAACAATGAAGAAACTTATCCTTTTGCTATGCCTTCCTCTACTGGCAACACATCTCAGAGCCTCAACTTTCATCTCTGACAAAGCCTACAAGGCAAAGGTAGAAAGCACATTCCAAAAGAGAATGAAGCTCATCGGCACGCAATTCTTCAATCCCGGCCACACAGCAGACAGCGAAGAGAAGGAAATCTTGAAATTCCTGTATGCCTACATGCCATTGGCCGATATCACCGACTATACCACAGCCTTCCACTTGACCAATGTCAGAGTCACGCTTCAGGCGCAGCGAGAGATGCCATGGGGCAAACAGGTGCCTCAGCTACTGTTCCGCCACTTTGTGCTGCCGCTCAGGGTGAACAATGAGAACCTGGACAGTAGCCGCACGGTGTTCTATCGTGAGCTGAAAGAACGCGTACGCCATCTGTCCATGAAGGATGCCATTCTCGAGGTGAATCACTGGTGCCACGAGCATGTCACCTATCATCCCTCGGATGGTCGCACAATGTCTCCGCTGGCCTGCTACCACAATGGACTGGGGAGATGCGGCGAAGAGAGCACTTTCGCGGTTGCGGCCCTACGCGCGGTGGGCATACCAGCCCGGCAAGTCTATACTCCAAGATGGGCTCACACCGACGACAATCATGCATGGGTCGAAGCATGGGCCGACGGCCGATGGTGGTTTCTCGGTGCCTGCGAGCCGGAGCCCGTACTCAACCTGGGGTGGTTCAATGAGCCGGCCTCACGTGCGCTGCTCATGCACACCAAGGTGTTCGGCGACTACAATGGCCCAGAGGAGGTGGTACTTCGGACACCGGCCTTCACCGAAATCAACCTTATAGACAACTATGCCCAAACAGCCCGCGCCGACTTCCGGGTGGTCGACACTCAGGGCCGTCCGGTACAAGGTGCCAAGGTGGAATTCAGAATCTACAACTATGCCGAGTTCTATCCCGCAGTAATCAAATACACCGACCATCAGGGGCACACCTATCTCACCGCAGGCTTAGGCGAAATGATGGTATGGGCCTCTAAAAACGGAAAGTTCGGAGTGAAGAAGGTGACCTTCGGTAAAGACCGGAACATTGACATCACCCTCCGTGAGGGTGGCAACTGGGCCGACTACACCAGGCTCTCACTCACCCCACCGGCCTCACATCCACAGATGCCAAATGTGAGCGACAGCATGAGGAAAGCCAATAACCTGCGGTTTGCCTCCGAGGACTCCATACGCAAAACGCATGAGCAGCTCACCTTCTATAATGGGGAGACAACCACCGAACTGGGGAAGATGCTGAAGACAGCGCGCAGCAATTGGAAGACCATTCAACAGTTTGCCAGCCGCCACCAGGGAAACAGCAACGCGCGTGCCATGCAGATACTGCGCTCCATCAGCGAGAAGGATCTCAGAGACATGCCCATGACC
The DNA here is from genome assembly GCA_900318855.1 of uncultured Prevotella sp. GTDB lineage: Bacteria > Bacteroidota > Bacteroidia > Bacteroidales > Bacteroidaceae > Prevotella. The sequence continues at coordinate 7,388 of ONMG01000099.1, read as the reverse complement.
ATCCTGGAAGATCAGTTCAGCGCGCGCAGCAGCCAACTCTGCCCACGTGTGGAGGACGAAATGATAACGGCTCCCTTCAAGTGCATCCTGCAAGATGTGTTTGCACAGAAGGTTGCCGACAGCTTCCGCAAAGACCCATCGAAACTCGTGGAATGGGTGAAGACCAACATCCGCCCCTACCCCATCAAAGACGTGCTCAACATTCCTCAGACGCCTATAGGTGTGTGGCGGTCGCGCATGGCCGACGAACGCTCACGCGACATCTTCTTCGTCGACCTCGCCCGCAGCCTTGACATCGAGGCCCGAAAAGATGTTGTAACGGGCAAGCTGCAGTATCAGCAGAATGGCAAATGGGTGGACGTTGTCTTTGGAGGCAGCATGCCTAAGGCTGCTCCCTCGGGCACACTGAAGCTCACCTACAAACCCACACAACTGCTACCCAACCCGAAATACTATTACAACTTCACCATCAGCCGACTGGACAATGGCACCTCTGCTCTGCTCAACTACAACGAGGCTGCCGACAGCAGTGGTGAGGAAGCCGACTGGAAGAACACCTTTGCCAATGGGGTACCCATGGAGACGGGCCACTATCTGCTTGTGGGTGGCACCCGCATGGCCAGCGGCAAAGTGGAAGTGTTCACAAAAGAGTTCTCTGTCATGGAGGGAAAGACCACTACCACTGCGCTCGCCTTCCCCATCGTTGAGGATGAGCCGACAGTGATAGGCAGTTTCAACAGCGAGTCTACTTTCACGCACGGAGGCAAAGCCGTGAGCATTCTGTCACAGACCGGCCGTGGCTACTTCATCGTGGGTGTGGTAGCGCCAGGCGAAGAGCCCACAAGCCATGCCCTGCGCGACATTGTAAAGATGAAGGCGGGTATCGATGCATGGCAGCGCCCACTCATTCTCCTCTTTAGCAGTGAGAGCGATTTGCAGCGCTACCAGAAAGAGGATTATGGCACAATGCCCGAGCGAACCATCCTTGGAGTAGATACCGACGGCAGCATTCTCCGTCAGATTACCGAGGGCATGAAGATGCACAGCAGCACGCAGCGGCCTGTCTTCATCATTGCCGACACCTTCAACCGTGTGGTGTTCTCATCGCAAGGCTACACCATCGGCCTGGGTGAGCAACTGCTGAAAGCCGTCAATAAGCTCAAATAGCGACATCGGGAACTTCCCGCTGCCTCTCACATAAGCTGTAAATTTTCGGCCTTCGCCGAAGATTTACAGCTTTACGTTTAATCTCACCGAAAGCAGCCAGTCCTTCTCTCCGCAGCGACAGCGATTCCACCTCTAAAAACAGTTCGCAAGGGTCTTCACAAACCGAAGAACGGAAAGGAAGCCCTTGCGAATATTGTCTTCTATGCTTTCCCCCGAAGCCGTCGGGTGCACACTGATATTAAGGTCTACTTAACCTCTGCCTTATCCTTGTCGCTGTAAGGGAAATGGAACTCATACGATTTATCGAACACCTCGCGCACCTTATTGATTTCGAGCAGTGTGGTGCCGCCACCAGCACCAAAGGTTCCACTGAGATAGGCTATCTTGTCGTCGAGCTCAATATAGCCCTTCTGCCTCAGCATTCTGAGTGCAGCAGTGAAGAGATGCTCGGGTGAGGTGTGAGCCTTCTGATAGATGGGTATCACGCCATAACTCAGATTCAGCCAGCGCTGTGTCTTCTCCTTGTAGCAGATGGCAAGCACAGGCATCGGGCCGCGGAATGAAGCCAGGCACCGGGCGGTCTGTCCGGTCTCGCTGTCGGTGATGATGCCTTTCACACCGAGTTTCTTCGTGGCTTCAATAGCACAATGAGCAAGGAACTGGCGCTGGTCGTTGGTGTCCATCTTAGCCAATTCTGCATCGGCCTCAGGCAGCCGGTCCTTCTCAGCCTGTTCGGCCACACTGGCCATGGTCTGCACGGCCTCTAAGGGATATTTGCCCGATGCCGTCTCGCCGCTCAGCATGAGTGCATCGGTGCGGTAGTAGATGGCATTGGCAATGTCGGTCACCTCGGCACGAGTAGGCCTGGGGTTGGAAATCATGGTGTGCAACATCTGCGTGGCCACGATGACGGGCTTACGCTGAAGCACGCATTTACGGATGATGCGGCGCTGGATGCCCGGTATCTTCTCGATGGGCACCTCAATGCCCAAATCGCCGCGGGCCACCATGATGCCGTAAGAAGCATCGATAATCTCGTCGATATTGTCGACACCCTCTTGGTTCTCTATTTTCGAGATGATCTTGATATCGCTATGGTGGGCATCGAGGATATCCTGTACAGCCTTCACGTCGGCAGCATTCCGCACAAAGGAGTGAGCAATGAAATCGACATCCTCATCGATGGCCAGCTGGATGTTCCGGCGATCCTTCTCTGTGAGCGCGGGCAGGTCGATATGCTCGCCCGGCACATTGACACTCTTGTGGGCACCGAGCACACCGTCGTTCTCGCATCGTGCCACCAGCATGGGTCCCACATTCTCCATGACGACGAAGCTCAACGTTCCGTCGTCGATGAGCACATGGTCGCCCACCTTCACATCCCTGGTAATATCGGCGTACGACACATTGATGATATCGTGCGAGGTGACCATCTCGGGACGTCCGAAGATTTTCACCACGTCACCTGTCTTATACTCTATCGGAGCCTCCACGTCGGTAGTTCTCACCTCGGGCCCCTTAGTGTCGATAAGCAGAGCGATATGAGGCGACACAGCCCTTGTATTGCGTATGATGGTCTTGATTCCCTCGGGCGTGGCGTGGGCCGTATTCATGCGAACCACATTCATGCCCGCGAAGAACAGCTTGCGCAGGAAGTCGACATCGCACCTGCGGTCGCTGATAGAGCACACAATCTTTGTCTGTTTCATATATCCTTAATTGAAAGAAGTAATACCTTATGATATAATACTGCAAAAGTACGAATAATCCGCGACAGATACAATTAAAAACACAAGTATTTCCCCACAGCCCTCAAAAAGTGCCGCTCCAAGCCTGCAAAGGCCCTCGAAGCCACATGGGGCCAGACTTCCTCAATACTTCACGCAAAATTCCCCATCACCCAGCCTTCCTTCGCCCTCCTGGCCTTCACAATCTGCCCTCATGTGCTGAAGAAGGGCACCGTCCGACGGAGCCGACGCCCAATTCCGGGCGCCAGTCCGCGGGCCGCAATCAGCCCAGGTTCATCAGCGCCTTCTTCCTGGTGAGTTCATCCTTCACTGTCTTGGTCATGGGCTGCGTGGAACCGCTGGAGCGATAGTAGCTCTCTTCAATGTTGTCGGGGCGCGCAAGGTCCTTAGAGAAGCAGATGATGCCCCGCTCATAGGGTTTCACCTGGATACGCAACAGCTCATCGCCCTCCTTGTTGCGCTCAATTCTGAAGTCCACGTGATTGGCCGTGATGTCGGGACCGTTCACCGTCCGCCGGTCATTGCTGAAGGCCTTGTCGAGCATCAGCTTCACATAGTTTCTGTATTTGTCCATCGACTCCTCGTTGATGTATCCATGCTCGTGCAGATAGCTCAGGTCGTTCTTCAGCCCGCAGCTGTAGCCATGGTCGTCCACGCCCAAAAGCAGCTCGCCCCCGGAGATGGTATTGAAGAATCCGCAAACCGTCCTGAGGATAGCCCACTTATGGGTAGCCATGTCGGGCAGCATGCCCTCGGCCGTCGAGTAGACGAGCGACTTCTTGAACTCCAGCGTATCGCTCTCGTCGCCATACCAGGTGAGCTCGCGGTAGATGCTCTGATAGATGTCACCCACCCCGAGGAAGGTGGCGATGGCCTTCTTGATACGGTTGATTTCCACCACATCAGCTTTGCCGTTCAGCGTATTCGACGCATTGACCAGTTCCGCAAGATAGCCGGCGCTCTCATCGTCGAATTTATTATGCGGAGTGCGCGTGGTGTCGCTGCTGTCATTGTAGTCGGTGAGGATACCGATAATCTTGTCCTCGGCCTTTGCCAGCGGCGAGGCATCGAGGGCATCATCGGCCTGGAGCGAGAGGGTGCGGGCCGAGTTGCCCTGCGCGAACTTCACGATGGTGTTTCGGTAGTTGATTTCATGCGAGAGGAAGGCCTCATCGGCCGTAATGTCGGTCAGCCGGGCCAGCATACGTGACGCCATGAGCCGATAGTAGGCAGCATAGCTGTCGGCTGCGGTGGCAGTCATACTGAAGAAGAGGTGGGAGAGCAGCCTCACTGCCTCCACGGGCATCGCGATGCCTTTCGGCGAGGGAGCCTGAATGCTGCTTTCCTCACTGGTGTCGACAAAATCCTCGATGAGCTGTTGCTGGGCGTCCCGCTTGAAGTCCTGCCCCTCGACGCACTCGCCGACGCCGTCGGCCAATTCGCCGTTCACCACCACATGGTTGCTTCTGTCGCGCACGCACCCCTTAATTCTCACCCGGGAAACCCGGGAGCTGTCAATCCGGACACTGTCGTCGTGGAACACGTTGACCACCAATCCGTCCTGGCTGATGAAGCGGGTGCCGCCCCGAAAAACCTGAAAGAGCACGGCGTCGCAGACCTCACCCACATAGTGGCGCGCCTCCTGCTCATAGAAGGCATCGAACTCCTCATCAAGGCTGAACGTGAAGTCATCACGGTCGGTGACTCTAACCCGCAGCTTGTCGCCCAGGCGAATTGCACTGTAGAAAGTCTCGGGCGGGATGAAGAAGAGATTGTACATCACATAGACTTTTCCCTTGAGCTTCTCGTATCTCGGGTCGATGCTCTCAGCATATATCGTATTGCGCACATAGGTGACCCTCACGGTGAGCGTGTCGCCCGTAGTATAGGTCTTGAGCGTCTCCTGAGGCGACGGCTGCACCTGCATCTGCTCGTTGAAAAGATTGTTGCAGAGCAGGAACAGGTCGGGGAACTCCGTCTTGCGGGTTCTGTCGCCCTCGGCCACCATGATGTCGAAGTCCGGCCTCACGTTCACCTGACTCACGAGCCGGTTCTTCAGGCTCTGTGCAAGATTCATGCAGACCAGTTGGAACCGGCCCTCCTCCATCTTCAGCAGTCTCTTGCCCTCATAGTAGGTGAAAGGCGAGGCCGGGGGCTCACCGAACCTTGTCTTAGCGAGCTTGGCCGCGAACAAATGTCCCCGGAAGGTGGCAGTGCTCAGGTCATCCCACGAGAAGCCATAGCCGGCCACGGGGCACCCCTGGGCACAGTGGACCACCAAATCATAACAGTCGGACAGCGAGGGAACGTCGACATTACCCGAAAGCAGCAGGAAGTCGGCCAGCCTCAGCAGCAACTGCCGCTGCTGCACGCCCTTCTTCTCGGAGGCCAGCAGATAGGCGCCTATCATGCGCACATTCAGCTCCCAACTGTCGCCCCACTCCGTCCCCACATGCTTATAGAGGCAGTCGGCCGACATGGCATCCACCAAATCGGCCACCACCTCGCCGAGACATTGCAGACTCTTATTGAAATCGCTCTGCTCGTCCTCCCCACGGGTATAGGTGTAATAACGCAGATAGGAGAGCAGACGCTCAAAGTTGTCAACCACATATTCTTTCCTCACCTCCAGCCAGAAAGCCGGTTGAGTACCATTGCTTATCATAATATTAATTGTTTGTTCGAAATACAAAGGTAGTCATTTCCAATCAGAGTAACAAGCCCACAGGCAGAAAACTTCTCCCGGCATTCTGCTCTTCGTGCCAGCCCGCCACCCCGGCACCCCGCGTCACCGGCTCCTTCCACCTGCCGGCACCATGCACTCTTCACCTCGTCATTCCCCCCTCACCACGAACGTGACACAACCCTGCCACGTTCGTGACACGGTCCTGCCACGTTCGTGACACAGCCCTGCCACGTTCGTGACACGATGCTGCCACGTTCGTGGTGAGTCTCGGTGACAGCAGGTTGAAGAGTACTGGCAAGGCCGGGCAGAGCACCTCTGAAGCCGCGACATTCGGGCACCCTGGGGCCGTGGAACGCATTTTTTAAAGCTTTCTCTGCACCGTTACAAAGTTTTTGAGTAATTTTGCACGGAATAATAAGATTCACACATTCAGAACGATACATTGCAGATATGGAATTAGCAAGTAAGTATGACCCACAGGCCGTGGAGTCGAAATGGTATCAGTACTGGCTTGACAACAAGCTCTTCAGTTCAAAACCCGACGGACGCAAGCCCTATACCATCGTCATACCGCCGCCCAATGTGACCGGCGTGCTCCACATGGGCCACATGCTGAACAACACAATACAGGACATCCTGGTGCGCCGCGCACGCATGAAAGGCTTCAACGCCTGCTGGGTGCCCGGCACCGACCATGCCTCCATCGCCACCGAAGCCAAGGTAGTGGGCCGTCTGGCCGAGCAGGGCATCAAGAAGACCGACCTCACCCGCGAAGAATTCCTCCGTCATGCCTGGGACTGGACGCATGAGCACGGCGGCATCATCCTCAAGCAGCTCCGTAAGCTCGGCTGCTCATGCGACTGGGACCGCACAGCCTTCACCATGGATGAGCCACGCTCCAAAGGCGTCATCAAGGTGTTTGTCGACCTCTACCGCAAGGGCTACATCTATCGCGGAGTGCGCATGGTGAACTGGGATCCCAAGGCACAGACAGCTCTCTCCGATGAGGAGGTGGTCTACAAGGACGAGCACTCCAAGCTCTACTATCTGAAGTACTACGTGGCTCCGGAGGACCAGGCTTCCATAGAGCGCAAGGACGAGGGCAACGTGATGCACAAGGACGACAAGGGCTACTATGCCGTCGTGGCCACCACACGTCCCGAAACCATCATGGGCGACTCAGCCATGTGCATCAATCCCGACGACGTGAAGAACACGTGGCTCAAGGGCAAGCACGTCATCGTGCCGCTGGTGGGCCGTGTCATTCCCGTCATCGAGGACAGCTACGTTGACATCCAGTTCGGTACGGGCTGTCTGAAGGTCACTCCGGCTCACGATGTCAACGACCACATGCTGGGACTCAAGCACCACCTCGAGACCATCGACATCTTCAACGACAACGGCACCATCTCGAAGGCCGCCGGACTCTATGTAGGGCAGGACCGCATGGACGTGCGCAAGCAGATAGCCATCGACCTCGACAAGGCCGCACTGATGGAGAAGGTGGAAGACTACGACAACAAGGTGGGCTTCTCCGAGCGCACCAACGTGCCCATAGAGCCGAAGCTCTCCACACAATGGTTCCTCAAGATGCAGCACTTTGCCGACATTGCACTGAAGCCGGTGATGGACGACGACATTGAATTCTATCCCAAGAAATACAAGAACACCTACCGCTACTGGCTGGAGAATATCAAGGACTGGTGCATCTCGCGCCAGCTCTGGTGGGGCCACCGCATACCGGCCTACTACTTCACCACAGAGGATGGCAAACGCGACTTCGTGGT
>ONMG01000087.1 GCA_900318855.1 uncultured Prevotella sp. | reverse complement strand
CTCACGGTCTGCTTAGTGATGTCGGTGGCGGGCAGCAGCACCTCAATCTGAGGATTCTTCACCACTTTCACGTTGGCCATGGGCGAGTCCGGTGTGGAAAAGCGGTTGAGCTCGGGTGCTGCCACGTAGCGCCAGCAGCCCGGTTGCAGCGCGCCCGTGGTACGGCTGAGCTTCACTTTCCTGCCGTCCACTTCGGCTTTGATGTTCTTGGGTTCGGCCGTGGTATTGATGACGAGAAGAGTCTTCTGTTCGGTGGTCATTCCCCGGAAGGTGGAGTTGCTCTGCGGTTGCAGGGTGAGGGTGAGCTTGCCGGCCTTGTCGAGGTCCGATGTGATATGAGTGAGTGCGTAGGCGCCTTGTTTGTAGGCTTCGCTCACGCCGTCGTCATCGTAGAGGGTGAACGAGCTGTGACCTTCAGGCCAGAACATTACCGACCTTGTAGTGGAGTCCACCTCGTGAATGTTGTTGTTGGCCCGGTTAAAGGGCACTATGGCACCGGCTTTCACAAAGAGCGGCAGTTTCCACACGGGGGCACTGAAGTCGTTGAGAATGCGTCCGCCCTCATAGGTCTCACCGGTGAAGAAGTCGGTCCAGCGTCCTTCGGGGAGCCAGATACCGCTCCTCACGTCGTTGCCTTCGGAGTCGGCGACGGTGTTCTGATAGACGGGAGCCACAAGGAATGAGGGGCCGTACATATACTGGTACTCTGTGGCCTTGCCATGGGTGTAGTCGTTGGGATAGTCGAGGAACATGGCCCTGATGAGCGGCTTGCCTTTCAAAGCCTCGTGGGAGGCTGAGTAGGAGTAGGGCAGAAGCATCGACTTGAGCTTCAGATAGCTGCGGTTGACGGATGTGGCTGGCTCGCCGAGGGCTTGAGGATACTTGGGATTGCTGCCCCATCCGTCCATGTTGAGCTGCATCGGTGTGAAAGCTTTCCACTCGAAGTCGCGCATGTTCACGATGGGATTCTTGCCCCCAAAGATACCGTCCATGTCGGAAGTAATGTTACCCATTCCCGAGAGACCGGCCCCAATGTAGGTGGGTATATGGAAGCGAATGTACTCCCAGTTGCCGCCGGTCTGGTCGCCCGTCCATACGCTGGCATAGCGCTGAGTGCCGGCCCAGCCGTCGAGGGTGATGATGAAGAGACGTGCACCACTGCCGTAATAGGGCATGATATGGGCCACGTCGGCAATGCCGTTGAGGCCGAACGAATAGCCTTCACCCACCCAGGCCACGTCGGTCTTGAGCACGCGCACGCCAGCATCGCGCACCTCCTTCACGATGTCGCGCTGCAAGAGTGCGGGGATGCTGTCGATAGGGTGGAGGTTCGACTGTGTCCACAGTCCAATTTCTACACCGTGCTTACGTGCGTAGTCACCGAAAGATTTCAGGTTGGCGATGTTGCCGTCGAGGGTGCTGGTCTGGCCGTATCCAGCTCCGTAGCCGTCGTTGGGCAGTACCCATCCCAAAGGCATGTCGGCCTTGGCATAGCGGTCGACCACGGCACGGGCAGAGAACTGATAGTTGTTCTTCTCGCCGTTGAGGCTCTCCTTGATGTCTCCGTTGTCCTTTTGGCTCTCGCTGTACCACTTGCCGTCCTCGAACAGTATGCCTTTCTCCTTGCTGCTCTCCTTCCAGAAGTCGCGGTTGTAGGCATTGAGATGGCCCTCATAGAAGGCGAACTTAGGCAGCAGCACGGGGTCGCCGGTGAGCTGGAAATAGTCTTGCAGCAGCTCTTCAGGCTTGCTGTCCACCATGACGAAGAGGTCCGAATAGTCGGATTTGTGGTTCAGTACGACGCTGTTCTTATCCTTTGAGCCAAAGTCGTAGGAGCCGGGGGCGAAGGTGTGGCAGAGCACTCCGTAGCCATTCGTGCTCCAGTAGAAAGGAGCGGGAGAGGCTACTCCGCCGTCGGTCCAGCTGTTGGTATTGACAATCTCTATCTTCTTTCCTGCGTGCGAGAAGCGCCCGTTCTGTACGCCTCCGCCATAGAAATACTCGTCGGCTTGTCGGCTTAGTGTCACTTCATAGCCCGAGGGGCCGTAGCTGATGGGCTTGGTCTCGCTCAGCACGGTGCGGCCGTTGCGCAGGTCGGTGATGGTGAGCAGAGAGGTGGTGCGGTCGAAGCTCAGGCTGATGAACTGGCTTGCCAGGATGTATTTGTTATCCTTAAGGCTCACGCTGATGTCACCGCAGAGTTGACGTGGCTGGCTGCAAAGGATTTTGGCCGGAGGATTGGCTGCGGGGTCGCGCACGATGCCGCCCTTGTCGTCGCGGAAGAAGCGCACGATGTTGGGACCGTAGAAGTCTACGGTGAGCCGCTTGCCGTTGGCATAGCGCACTTCGGCTGTGGTGGGGTTAATCTTCACCACTTCCTTCACTGTGGGAGCCTGGGCCCGTGCCACAGGAAGCCCCATGAGGGTGGTGAGCAGAATGAATAACAGTTTCTTCATATCTTGATTTATTGAGCGTTAGCGCCTGTTTTAGGCCGGCTGTCCGAGAGGGATAGCTGTTGTTGCAAAGTTACTGCCTCCGGTAAAGCTGAGCAAATAATCGGGCGGTTATTTATTCTCGGAGTGTGAGCCGGATGAGTGCTGACCGACTTCACACTGTCGGCCGGCATCGTCTTCCTTGGCGGTTTGAGGCTGAACGGTGAAGAACCAGAATGCCGGGCGGCTAACATTCAACCGTCCGGCATTCTGAAGGTGGACCTGGTGGGATTCGAACCCACGTCCGAACAAGGAAACCATACGCTTTCTACACGTTTATTCCAGACTTTGGTTTTCGTGCATACAGCAAGACCTGGACCACCCACTGCTGCCTTATCCCCTAAGATTTCATCGTGGAAGCGGGGCCTTCCATGACTATTCCCGATTTACCTGCACCGCTTGACCCTCGGATTCGGAACAACATCCTTGGAGCGATGTCTCGTCCTGCTACCTGGTAGCGGGATTAAGCCAGTAATCTACTGTACTTCGATTAGGCAGCGAGAGCGTAGTTGTTTTCGCCAATTAATTTTTGATCACTCAGATTAAGGAGCTAGCCATCGAGGCTCCGCGTGCTTACGTACCATCTCGTCTTGCCGTCAAATCCAGTCAAGCCCAATGGTGAAGAGGAAGGGACGCCACAGCACCTGCCTGTCCGCTTCGTTTCAGAGTGGTAGCCTTACTCCCGCCGGGCGCTTGGGGCGCAGGGTTGAAGCACGGCCTACTCTAGAAATGCAAAGTTACGGTGAAAGTTGCTTACCACCAAACTTTTTGCCTACTTTTTTCGTCAATAGGCTTACGGCTCTTTCATTCTTTAGTTGTATGACTGGGGCATGATGATAGGTATTGTTCTTGCTACAACGTAAGATCGCCCGAGGGTGTCACCTTGAGGGCGATGAGGTGTGCCCGCTCCTGCCCAGCCGGACTGTTGGGACTGTGAAGCAAGAGCCACAGCTGGCCATTGAAGTCGCGGAATATCATGCCGTGGCCGCCATTGTCAGCATAGAGGGGCTTGTCGTGTTGCTTCCAGGGACCTGCCACCCGTCCTGAGGTTGATTCAGCCACGCCCACGGCATAACGGCCGTCGGCAAAGCTGGAATAGATCATAAGCAGCTTCTTGGGGGTGTGCCAAAGGAAGCAGCCATCGCTCACGTAGCTTCTCACCCCGTCGGAGTGCAGCGTGCCTGTCGACCAGGGTGCTGCCGAGGCACAGAACAGATCTTCGCCGTCGTCTTCGGTTACGCTGAGGTCGGGCTTTAGACGAGCCAGGCGGAAGGTGCCGTCGACGCGCTGCACCCATTCATTACAATAAATAAGGTATGGTTGGCCATCTTCGACGTAGAGGGTGCCGTCGAGCGCCATCTGCGACAGTGGGGTGGTGGGCCGGTTGGCTATGGGACGGAAGGGACCTTCCGGCCGGTCGGCTCTGAGCACCTGTACGGCCCGGTAGGTGTAAGGGGGCCAGCTACTACGCTGCTTCTTCCAGGTGAGGTCGCTGTTGAGGGTCAAGAAGAGATAGTATTTACCTTTATAGACATGCATCTCGGGGGCCCACACATGACCGTGGAGCGGAAGCGTGGCCGGAATCGTGCAGACACGGCGCGGACCGTACCAGCTCTTGAGGTCCTTGCTCTGCCATGCTCTCACTCCTCCGCACACGGTGCCATCAATCAGCGTGTCGGCAGCTTGATATAAATAATAGGTACGCGTGTGAGGATCGGCATAGATGAAGGGGTCACGGATGGGAATGTCGTCCAAAGTGCGTGCCTGTGCGGCAGCTGGCATAGGTGGCCATGCCAAAAGTGCCAGCCCTAAGGCCAGCACTCTTAATTTGCGGTATAGCATCGTCTTATGCAAGTATTACTTCTTGGCTGCTTTCTGCTTGGTGGCGTGGCAGGCCTTCTGGCTGTCAGGGCAGTTGCCCCTGGCCTTAGTGTTGCAGGTTTTGGCTGCTTTTGCGGCGTGGTGGTTCTGGCAGGCTTCGCTGCCGCAGGCCTCACCCTTGCTGGGACGATACTTGCAGCAGGAGGGCAGGGCGTTGTAGGCCTTGTCGGATGCATGGCAGTTGCCCGCATCATGTCCCACATTGGCGATGGCCTTCTGTACGGCTTCCACCGATGTCTTGCTATTATCGTAGGTCAGAGCCAACTTCTGGGTCTTGAGGTCCCATTTGGCTGCACTCACTCCTTTCACGCTCTTAGCCGCAGCCTCAATACGGTCGGTACAACTGCCACAGGCACCATTCACAGTGAACGAGGTCTTCACGTTCTTGGCTGTCACGCTGCCCACACATGCGAGTGCGACAGCAAATGTTAGCATCAACTTTTTCATCTTCTTTCTTCGTTTATTAATAGTCTGTTTGAATTCATATCGCAAAGTTACCTTATCCTTAACCCACATTGCAGCATGCACTCTGCCCGTCCATGCTCTCATGTGTAAATTTTCTTAAATCCATACATCCAGTGCACAGAAAAGGCACTTTGTGGTCATTATTGGTTAAAT
>ONMG01000059.1 GCA_900318855.1 uncultured Prevotella sp. | reverse complement strand
TTTTGGTTCATTAAAGATTACGCTAAACAACTGAAAACATATCATGGCGGAGAGAACTGCCAGAATAACACACTACAGAAAAGGCAGGGCCCTCAGAAGAGAGTCCTGCCTTATTTGTGTGGTAGCAGCGCAAAGGTCTGCTTTATTGATATTTCTTCAAGTAAGAGGGAACACGACCGGGGAAGGCATGGACGGCATAGTTGTAACCATAGTGGTCATATATATCAAGCATACGCACGGTGCGCTTCTTGAATCCTTCGTAATCCTTCTTGCCGTCGGTCCACTGAATCTCGCTGAGTGCATCCATACGGGGCAGCGACTGATACTCAGCCAGACCGGGATTGCCTATATACTCAGTCCAAAGATTGGCTTGAACACCAATGAAATGCGACTTCACAGCAGGGTCCATGTCGTCCGGAATAGGCTCGTAGCTGTAGGTCTTCTCTAAGGGCAGGTTACCGCCGATGAGCAAAGGCTCATTCCACTGCTTATCGGTCTGATAGTAGTCGAAGTAGAGATAGGTTGTAGGTGTCATGATGACATCGTGGCCCTTCTTGGCAGCCTCAATACCATGCTCCGTACCGCGCCATCCCATGACGGTGGCACTCTGATTGATGTCGCCCTCAAGAATTTCGTCCCATCCGATGATGCTGCGGCCCTTGCTGTTGATGAACTTCTCAATGCGGTTGGTGAAGTAGCCCTGCAGCTTTTCCACGGGTATATTGAGCTCGCTCATCTTAGCCTTGCACTTGGGACACACCTTCCAGCGGTCGCGGGGTGCCTCGTCACCACCAATGTTGATGTACTTCGAGGGGAAGATGTCCATGAGCTCCGTGAGGACATCCTCGCAGAACTGATAAGTCTTCTCATTGCCGAGACAGAGCACGTCGGGGAATACGCCCCATTTTGTTCCCACCTTGTAGGGGCCTCCGGTGCAACCGAGGTCTGGATAGCAGGCCAAAGCAGAGAGCTGATGGCCGGGCATATCGATTTCGGGGATGACGGTGATGTAGCGCTCAGCTGCATACTTCACAATCTCGCGGGCCTCGTCCTGAGTGTAGTAACCTCCATAAGGAGTGTCGTCGTAGACATTGCTGTTATGGCTGAGCACAGTAGCCTCACGTTTGGACCCAAACTCGGTGAGCCGGGGATACTTCTTGATTTCCAGTCGCCATCCCTGATCCTCAGTGAGATGCCAGTGGAAGGCATTCATGTTGTGCAGCGCCATAAGGTCGATGCACTCTTTGACAAACGACAGCGGGAAATAGTGACGGCCGCAGTCAAGCATGAAACCGCGATAGGCGAAACGGGGCTCGTCGGAAATGGAGCCCGATGGAAGTTCCACCTGCTCTACGCCTTCTGCCACTACGGGCAGCGATTTGCGAAGCGTCTGAATGCCATAGAATACTCCATTGGGGGTACTACCCTTGATGGTGACAGCCTTACTGTTCACCGTGATGACATAGCCTTCTTTGGCTTTCACCTTCTTGTCGAGTTGCAACTGAATGACTGTGGGCACCTTCGTCTTGCCTGTGACCACCGAAAGACTCAACTTGGTGTTGTCGCGGATATAGCCGGCCAAGAAGTTGGCATTGCGCTGCATTTCCGGACTGTTGTCGAGACTCGTGATAACCGTCCGACCATTGAGGACAAATGGGGTTTTACCATCAAGGGCAATCTTATGGGGCAGGGGCACCACCTCGTAGTCGGCCTTAGCGTCGGCCGCGATCCCTTGGGCTGCTGTAAAAAGACTCAAGAGAGCCATGAGAATAACATGTTTGTACATAAGTAGATTTAAATTAGTGTTTGCAAAGTTAGTGTAATTGGGGGGAATGGCAAAGAAAAAGCAAGCCTTTTTTCCTTGGTGCTCCTGCCTTAGCCCATTTTAATGCAAGACAAGAGCTTAAGCGTGAAAGGGAAAGGACCGCAGAGGTCTAAATTATCCACCCTCCACATCGGGGATTGGGCTTCCTCAAACAGCAAAAACAAAGGGGAACGGCAAAGCCCAACACGTTGCCGGTCATTGCCACTCCCCTCCCGTCACCCACATCAATCACCGTCTGTAGGTGATTGGTGAGTGAGTAGAAATGCAGTAGTTATCTCACGATGAACTTCTTCCCGTCACGGATATAAAGTCCAGGGGTGAGTTTCTGGCTGTCGGTGCCCACGAACTGCCCTTGGAGATTGTAGATACGTCCGGATAGGCTTTGGCGTACTTTCAGGCTGCTGATGCCCGTGGTCTTTGGTGCCTTTGCCATCACTTCATCGAGGAAGTAGCGGTAGGAGCCGAAGAAGGTCACCTTCACCTTGCCGGTACCTACGAGCTTGAACTGATAGGTTGTCCACTCCCCTTTCTTAAGTGCTATTGTCGTTGAGCTCTTATCAGCAATCTTGAAGCCATTGTCGACCGAGATTTCCAAATCGGCATTGGTGGGTGAGGAATAATTCCAGGCACCGGCCTCGAAGGTGAAGTCGGCCGAGCCATTGACTTCAAATTCAGGAGTAGTCACCCTTCCGGCCGTTCTCTTAGAAGAGCCGAAGCGGGCACACTTGTTGGCACCGTAGGCATAGTAGGCATTCTCGATGCTCCAGCCATCGTTGTCGGGCGAGAATGTGCCCGAAGCCACGTGGCCGCTCCAGAGGTTGTCGTTGCCACCCTTGCCGTCGCACTTGTCGAACGACTCATAGAAGAGATAATCTCCACCGGGTTGAACGGTTGTAGTATCCTTCACAGAGGGGCCGAACTGGAAACTGATGTCGCCATTGTCGAGCTGACGAATCTGAGTCACGGCCTTGTTCATATACTTAGAGCCGTCGGTGTTGGCATTATAGACGATGGCTGCCGGTGCTGAATTGTTGGTCAGGCTGTCGTTGCCCTGGTAAGGATAGGCGTCGCCCTCCTCGGTGGTCTGCCAGTAAGCCCGCCGATAAGAGTCCCAATAGCTTTGGTCATCGTCGTTGTCGGCATGCATGATGGTGCAACGCTCATGGTCGTTGGTGAAGTTAGCCGTATAGCCGTCAGCAGTCGAATAGGTGGCGAGCGTATTCACCGCATTGTTCTCCCAGCAGAGTGAGTCGTAGTCGACATGCAGGACAAGCAGTCCGGAAGCCGGCAGACTGGTGTCCCAGCCTTTCTGCTGACGGTTCTCCAGCAGGTAGAATTCATTCCGGTTGCCTTTATTATATATGATGTAAGCATTATTGCCCTTTTCCGAAAGCGGCTTCAGACTTGCCACCGTCGTGTCGGCATCGAGCTCGATGGGGTTAAGCCATCCGGCAGCCATCTTCTCATAGCTGGTGTAGCCAGCAGGGCAGAATCCGTCGCCATTATAGCTGCCGCCACACATCAGATCCCAGCTGCCCATGCCGAAATAACCCTGATAGGCCGTATCGTAGAGATCAGGGAAACCGAGACAGTGGGAGAACTCATGGCACACAGTACCGATGCCGCTAATATTGCCGTTGGTCTGGAGCTCATTGGCACAGGCATAAGTGTTGATGAACACGTTGTCGAGCGTGAGCGACCGACCGTAGTCGGAGTCATAGAGTGTCCACTCATGGGGCCAAATCGTGTAGGCAATTTGCGAATCGGCCTCACCCTTTCCGGCGTAGAGCACGAACACCTGATCGACATAGCCGTCGTTGTTCCAGTCGTAGTCGGCAAAGTTCACACTATCGGCCACTGCCCGGCAGGCATCAGCCACCATCTCGCCGGGATGCTTATCGTTACCATAGAAGTCGTTGCCGCCATAGTACGACCTCTTTTGGGTGAGCGTCACAGGCCCCACCACATCAAAATCCAACTCAAAGAGACTGTCGCTCTGAGCGATGAAGTAGTCTTTCACGCTGCCGCGGAATCCCTCGTCGGTGGTATAGCCAGAGGCATTGGCAATATCATTGAACTTTGCCTTGTCGTTGCCTGCCTTGAAGCTCACATCCGAGAATTGCACCAGGATGATAAGCCCTTTCTTCTTGCCTCTGTAATTCGTCAGGTCCATGCTCTTGCGCGGCCCCATAGCCCTGCGCGGAGTTGTCCGGCGGACCCGTCTGGCTGCATTGGCCTTCAGAGTGGCATCGCTGGCACTGACGAATCCGTCGCCCACAGCCAAATACTTCTTGCCGTCGGCGCCAAGCCAGTAATGTGAAAACTCATCACCCACAAGCTGTGCGCGCACCGTTGTGCCATTGCTTAGCGTGATGTCCCTCCATACGCCCTTTTTGGCGGGCACTGCGAAAGCACTCACCGTGAGCGCCAGCAGCAGGAAGGTTTGGAGAAGTCTCTTCATAAATCGATAATCTTTTTATAGGTGTAGATTTTGCAAAGTTAGGCCTTTTATGTTGGATGGGCAAACATTGTGTCCTATTTGTTGCCGCTGCGGCCCCAAAAAGTGACGGAAGCGCCACATAGCCTCCAAGGAAGTAGTGCGCGCAATGAGCAATAAAAGCCGGTCGTCACCCGTTATTAAAGCAAAGAATCACCTCAATATGCTGAAGAAAGAATCTCTCGCGCTGCTGCTTCTTGCTCTGACGATACTTTGTGGTTGCGGTGCCGAGAAACATATGAAGAAGGGCGAGAAGTTTCTTGCCATAGGCGAATACTGGGACGCGGCCAACGAATTCAGACAGGCCTACCGGCAGACGGCTCCTAAGGACCGTGAGCTGCGCGGTAAGCGGGCTGCCAAGCTGGCCTACTGCTACGACCGCATCAATGCCGCTCCCAAGGCCATTGCGGCCTACCGCAATGTGGTGAGATACAAGCAGGACACTCCTCAAACCCACCTCGTGCTGGGCCGGCTCCTGCTCAAGACCGCCGACTACAGGGGAGCAGCGAAAGAGTTTCAGCTGGCCCTCGACAGCATGCCCGACAATGTGCTGGCACGCAACGGCCTGAGATCGGCCCGCGAGGCTCCCATATGGAAGAAACAGGGCAGCCGTTACAGCGTGAAGCGCATGGATATCTTCAACTCCCGCCGTGATGACTACAGTCCCATGCTGGCCGGCGACGACAACGACCGTCTCTACTTCACTTCCACGCGCAACGAGGCTCAGGGCAACGAGCTCAGTGGCATTACCGGTGCCAAGGCGGCCGACATCTTTGTGAGTCAGAAAGACGACAAGGGTAAATGGTCGAAGCCCGAGCCGGTGTCGGGTGGACTCAATACCGACTACGACGAAGGAGCTTGCGCCTTCTCACCCGACGGCCGCGACATGTATCTCACCCAATGCGTCACCGACCCTTCCAATCCACGCTATGCCCGAATCATCAAGTCGGCGCGCTCTGATGCCGCCTGGGGCAAAGGCACCGAGGTGCCCATCAGCCGCGACACCCTCTCCAGCTTCGCCCACCCCGCTATCTCCCCCGACGGCGAGTGGCTCTATTTCTGCAGCGACATGCCCGGAGGCATGGGTGGCCTCGACATCTGGCGCGTGAGAATCACGGCTGCCGGACTGGGTGGAGTGGAGAATCTCGGAGCGCCTATCAACACGCCGGGCAATGAGGAGTTCCCCACTTTCCGACCCAACGGCGACCTCTACTTCTCCAGCGACGGGCACCCCGGCATGGGCGGTCTCGACATCTACATAGCCATGCCTACCCAAGAAGGCACCTACAAGATATTCCACCCGGGCTATCCCCTGAACTCAAGCGGCGACGACTTCGGTATGACTTTCGAAGGCCCCCACAACCGAGGCTACTTCTGCTCAAGCCGAAATGACGGACGGGGCTGGGACCACATCTACAGCTTCAACAATCCCGAAATCATTCAGGACATCAAGGGATGGGTCTACGAGAAGGATGGCTACGAGCTGCCGGCAGCACAAGTGAGAATCGTCGGTTCCGACGGCACCAACCAGACACTCGGCGTGAAAGGCGACGGCTCGTTCACCTACGTGGTAAAACCAGGTGTCGACTATCTGCTACTGGCCTCCTGCAAGGGCTTCCTCAATCATCAACAGGAGCTCTCGGTCGAGAAGTCGGACTCATCGAGGGAGTACGTATTGCAGTTTCCCCTGGCCTCCATCTCGGCCCCAGTGCTCATCGACAACATTTTCTACGACTTCGATAAGGCTACCCTGCGCCCGGAATCGAAGACCTCGCTCGATGAGCTGGTGAAGCTGCTCAACGAGAACCCCAATGTCACCATTGAGTTGGCGGCCCACTGCGACTATAAGGGGTCCGAGGAGTACAACAAGAAACTCTCGCAACGGCGCGCCCAGGCCGTGGTCGACTACCTGATAGAGAAAGGCATAGCCCGCGACCGTCTAACCGCCGTGGGTTATGGCAAAACAAAGCCGAAAGTCATCAAGAAGAAGCTCACAGAGAAATATCCGTGGCTCAAGGAGGGTGACGTGCTGACCGAGGAGTTCATCAAGAAGCAGAAGCAGGAGAATCAGGAAGTGTGCAATCAGCTCAACCGCCGCACGGAGTTCAGCGTGCTGCGCACCACCTACGGACTCTTCGACGACAAGGGCCAACTGAAAAAACAGCCCGAGACAAAGTCCAAGCCACAGAAACCCGACCTCGACGACTCCGACATATTCATCGGCAACTAAGCTCAGCCGATGCAGCGCAAGCTGATCTCCCTTAGGATAGTCCGCGCATAGCGACCGCCTCAAGGGAGATCACCGACGGGAGCAGCCTCTAACCAGTCAGCTTTCCGAAGCTTCTCCTTTACAGTCCACCCCCTCATGCTTCCCCTAACGAGTCTATATTATATATAGGTATATAAAAGGGAAGGACCGCACATGCATCTCGCTGTGCGGCCCCTCTATCAAAAATCAACTGTCGTTGCAGATTGGGTTATAAGCAGTAAGGTTCTAGAAAATCAGGTGTATTTCTTTAACGCAGTGCAAAGATAATAATTATATTGATATAGGTCAAATCCTGGAGCATCTTTTTTCAAGATTCATGCGAAAAAGTCAAAAATGGCGACATTTAGAACACCGATGTTCCCATTTTATACTATCAAATCCACACTTTCATCGTCCCTTTACCCGAAGCGCTCTCACCAAATAGTCAGCACGCACTTCACCATACCCACCACACGAGACCGACCGCACCTTACACACTGTAAAAAAACTCCCCAGCAGTGACACGCTGTAAGCATTAGCCGTGAATTGCCTGCACCCTATCATTCTCACCTACCGTCACCCGGAATCAGCCACGGTCTTGGCTCACTCCTCACTTCCCCCTCCACAAAGGCTTCATCACAGACCCATTCATTACCCATCATCCACTACCCTTTTCCGTTGGTTTCTATCACTGCTGAGCGATTAGACACCCTGCCGAAGGCATCGTATGACGACATATTTTGGAACGCACGACAGTCCCTGATCTCCCTTCACTTCTGTTTTTTCACATCAATCAGCTATAAACTCCTTTGAGTAAAGCCTGGAGTGTCGTTTTCGATATCTCTTAGACTTCCCTCCCCTACGCCCAATCCACTCTCCTTGATGCCAGCTGCTCCGTCGGCCTCGCCCTTCGGCTTCGGCCTGCAGTGGTAGGCCTTGCAGAGCGCTTCGGGCTTGGGTCAGCATGCTTACGGCATGTGGCGTACACGTCTCCGCCAATTGGCGTACATAGCTCCGCCATATGGCGTACATAGCTCCGGCATTTGGCGTAGATGTCTCCGCCATATGGCGTAACATCCGGCACCATTGCTACAAGGTGTTCCAGCGTTGTCGATAGTAAACCTTAGCAATCAGTGCACTGCATTCGGCACTCCACATTCAGCACTCAGCATCCTTCTCCATCCGGAGCTGTAAAAAAGGAGGCAAGAGCTGCCGACTTTTGGAGATTTTTATCTAAATTTGCATCATGGGCACTGCCGCCTGAGCATGTCCCGTTCCTGTCCATTAATTCTGCAACGCATGACTCCAACCTCTCCCCTCAGCATCCGCCACACACTGGCAATCACCCTCTTGTTGTTAACAGCGTCGATACACCCCACATTGGCACAGCAAGCCAAATGGAGCAAGATGTCGTCATGGGTGCGGCGCCTCGCCATAGAACAGTCAGTAACACTCAGCCGACCACAACAAGCCAGGGGCACAGCTCCCAGCCGCCCGTGTGAGCTCTACGCCTTCGTCCGGCTTCGGGAGAATGCCGACTCCGTGCTTCGCGCCCACCACAGTAGGGCACTGGCCCACTGCGGCGACCTTTATATTGCTGCCATCCCCCTTGACCGGCTCGGGGAGCTGTCGCTATCGCCGCAGGTAGAGCGGATAGAGGCCCGACGGGGGAGCCGCGCGCTGCTCGACTCCGTGCGCCTCGAAGTGGGAGCACAGCAACTTTGGACTGCCACTGCACCACTCACGCAAGCCTTCACGGGACGCTCTGTTGTAGTGGGGGTGCAGGACATCGGATTCGACCTCACCCACCCCACCTTTCTCGACGCCTCGGGGCAGCAGTGCCGCATCGGCCGACTGTGGGACCAGCTTAGCACCGACACCGTGGGAAGCACTCTCCCCGTGGGGCGTGACTATCAGGGCAGTGCCACCCTCCTTGCTTTGGGGCACTCGCGCGACGGTCTCATCATGGCTCACGGCACCCACACCGCCGGTATAGCGGCAGGCAACGGCTACACCTCATCCTACAGCGGAATGGCTCCTGAGAGCGACCTCTGTCTCGTGGCCAATGCCACATCCGACAATGCCTCGCTCATCGACTCTGCCGACTACTATAAGTACACCTATGCGCTCGACGTACTGGGCTTCAAGTATATCTTCGACTACGCCGAATCCCTGGGCGAGCCCTGCGTCATCTCCTTCAGTGAGGGCAGCGGCGAGGATTTGCGCGGCGACGACGCTCTCCTCTATGCCATGCTCGACAGCATCACCGGACCAGGCCGAATCATCGTTGCCTCGGCAGGCAACAGCGGAGCCAGTCGATGCTATCTGCACAAACTGCCCACGGAGCACACCAAAGGCACCTTCCTCCAATCCGGCTCCCGCTCGGCCTCGCTGACCCTCAGCGGAAGGTCACCCTACGGTTTCCGGCTATTGCATTATGGTCAACGAACCGACAGCCTCAACATTACCACCCGACAAGTGGCGCAATGCAAGGACTCGCTTCTCACCGACACCCTCCACTTCGATGGCCAATCCGTGCGCGTGAGCGTGGCAGCCTTTCCTTCCAGCTTCGACCCCACATCGACAGCCCTCGAAGTGGTGCTCGCATCCGACACCAGCCTTTGGGCCTCCGGTCCCATTGCCCTCGAGATTGTAGCCGACACAGCCGACGTGGAGCTCTACACTTCCAGTTTCAATCTCACGGCCAACGATGCCAACCCCGCTCTCGTGGCCGGGCAGCAGAGTCACAGCATCCTCTCGCCCTCCAGTGCCCCGTCGGTCATCAGTGTGGGCGCCACGGCCTATCGCAGTTCTTTCGAGAACGTCTATGGCCAGCGCCGTGGTGAAGGACTCGGCTCGGACGGTCAGCGCGCGTGGTATTCCTCAGTAGGGCCGACCTACGACGGACGTACGAAGCCCGATGTGATGGCACCGGGCACGAACATCATCTCGTCGTACAACAGTTTCTTCATGGAGCACAACCCTCAGGATGCCCATCTGTGGAGCGATGTGGAGCGGTTCAGCTACAACGGCCGCACCTATGCCTGGAACTGCAACACCGGCACCTCGATGTCGGCCCCCGTCGTGGCTGGTGTCATTGCCCTATGGCTGCAGGCTCGCCCACGCCTCACTCCGTCCGACGTGCTCGACGTGCTGCGCCAGACCTGCTCACATCCCGACCCTTCACTGAGCTATCCCAACAACTACTATGGCTATGGGCAGATAGACGCCTACCGTGGTCTACTCCATCTTCTCCAGCTGACCGGCGTCAAAGGACTCTCGATGACGCGGCCCAGCGGACTGAAGTTCGCCGTCAGCCATGGGGTGCTCACCATCGACGCGCCACAGTCCATCGGCCGACAACTCAGCATCAGCATCTTCACCCAGACCGGAGCCATGGTACTGCGCCGCCAGCTCACCGGCGAGCGCCATTTCAGCATCGACCTCTCGCTGCTGCCCCACGGAATCTATGCCGTGCAGGCAGACGGAGGCAGCAAACCCTACCGCGGCTCCACACTCATCCGGCTATAATCATCATTTCTCGGTATTGCGGCACTGCGCAAAAGTTGCTACCTTTGCACAGCCGGAAGGGAAAGCTCGGGGGCCATTTGTCCGGCATCCGGTCATCTCACCCGCTGCGTTTTCACCAGCTTAGGCACCAATTCATAATGTTATTGTATATTGTCGATGGAGGTTCACTGCGAAGTGAGCCTCACGTCGTTTCCAGGGGTGGAATTCCGTCGACTAAGGATGGAAATCACATATTCTTTGGAAAAATAGTACCACGGTTGATACGTTGCTGCCGACTTTTTTTTATAACTTTGCGCCCAGTAATGTATACATTAGACTTTCAAAAATGAAGAACGTCAGAATTTTATTGTTAGCACTTGCCGCTGTCCTGATGGTGGGCTGCGGCACATCGCGTACAGTGCCCCTCACCGGGCGCAAACAGAGTCTCATGGTGTCCGAC
>ONMG01000285.1 GCA_900318855.1 uncultured Prevotella sp. | reverse complement strand
CTTACTGTTGATGTAGAAGCTGCTGCGGAGCTTGGATTTGTAAGCCTGCGCAACAGTGGGTCGAGGTCGTGGTGAGGTCGCCAGTCGCTTGCTGCAGGCGCGGCCTCAGGGGCAAAGAATTCGGGGTACAGGCTGGGTGATGGCTGTTCTTTCCTTTTCATAACTCAGACATAAATGATTTGTAGGCGGGTGCTTACGTCGAAGTCATCGAGGAAGCTCCCACCTTTGTAATCGATGCGCAGACCTCTGTAGGCAGCGGGCACATAGAGCGTGTCGAGGAGAAACCACTGCGGTCGGTCGTAGTCATATGACTTGCCTTCCAGCCGCAGGCAGGAGGACGGGTAGTCGATACTCCAACCCCCTCCGCCTATGCAGCGGTCAGAAGGAAGCAGCAGGTCGCGGTGCATTCTGACAAAGCCGATGCGCAGGAAGCCTGCCTCTGTGATGATGAATTTGGGCTCCATGGCGACACTTCAGCCGAGTATCTGGGCAGCGTGCTCTTTCACTTTGATTTGCTTGGGTCCGAAGATGGCTGTCACTACGCCGTCGGCATCGGCGATGAAAGTGGTGCGCAGCGTGCCCATGGTGACTCGTCCGTACATCTTCTTCTCTCCGTAGGCTCCCAGCTCGGTGACAAGTCGTTTGTCGGTGTCGGCAATGAGTGGGAAGGGAAGTGAGTATTTGGCGATGAACTTCTTATGGCTCTCCGCACTCTGTGTGCTCACACCCACCACGGCATAGCCTTGGGCAAGGAATCGCTCGTAGTTGTCGCGTAGGTTGCATGCCTCATTGGTGCATCCAGGTGTTGAATCGCGAGGATAGACGTAGAGCACCAGTTTCTTACCTTTGAAGTCGCTGAGTTTAATTTCATTGCCGTTCTGGTCGAGCCCCAGTATTTCCGGCAGTCGTTGTCCTATTTCCATACTTTATATTTGTTTGATGTAATGGGGATGAAGCTCATCCCCGAGATTGGGTTGATAGATAAATCCATTGTAGGCGAAGCCCGTCAGCTCTTCGGTCCGGTTCGCCCTGTGAACAATCAGATGGCGGGTCATGGTACCGCGGCAAGCCTTGGCATGCATGGCCATCACCTTGAACTGCTGGCCATTGTCTACGTAGAAGAGAGGATGGATGACGGTGAGCTCTCGCTCCACCCGTTTCCAGTCGAACAGATGCTCGAACTCTTCAGTAGCCAAATGAAAGAGTATGCCGTCGTCAGCCTTCACTGTGCGGATGAGGTACTCAGTGAGCAAGGGCTTCCAGAAGCTGAAGAGCGTCTCGCCGCCAGTGGCCGCTAACCGTACACTGCCTTCGAGACGGTAGGGGTGAATGGCATCAAGGGGGCGTAGCATACCATAGAGGAACGACAGAATGTGCAGATGATGCTGCGCGAAGCTTAGTTCGTCGGCTGTGAGCGATGACGCAGCGAGATGTTTGTAGGCAGTGCCATTATAGGCGAAAATGGCGGGCTGACGGCCGTCGGAATCGAAGAAATGGTGATAGCGGAGCACATTTGTTCGGGCTAGAGCAGGGCTGCATTTGAGGCTTCGGGCAAGGGTGGTGGCCGACTGCTGTGCAAGCTCCTGAGCCAGACGTCCTGCTTGGGCAAGGAAGACCGGAGTAGACACTGCCTCTTGAGCGGCAATGCTGCCCGGGGCCTCGTTCATTGTCTTTGCACTTGCGAGGATGATTTGCATAAGCTGAAACTATATTGTATTAATCATCCCACTTGGGTCATGTGGTAGCCCAGGTGCTTGAGTTCCATAGCGGCTCCCATGAGGTACATCATGTGGAGGGCTGCGATGAAGGCGCGGAAGGCGTCGGCTGTGCCAGACTCAATGCCGAGATGCTGCAGCCGGTTGAACACTCTTGAAGCGCATTCGCCCACAGTGGCGCGCAGTGATGCTGAGGCAGTGTCGCTGAACTGGAGCACTGATGAAGTGATGAAATCGTCGAGATGGTCGAAGTCGGTTTGGCTGAGAAGGTACTTGTAGAGGTCGGGCACCTTCCCGTAGATATTCCAGTCGGCATCCCAATATTTAGCGATGGCCATGCCGACGTACATTACCCATCCAAGCGCCACTGTGGGGTAGCGGCTGTATTCGCGCATGGCATCCGGCAGGTAGCTCTCACCAACTGTTGCCCATTGATTCTCGATGTCGGGCATCTCTGGAAAGTGGGTGTCAATCTTGTCGGTGGCTGTGAGATACTGACTCAGTTCTTTGCCGAAGAGCCGCTCGTATTCTTGCGTTTTGTTTTGTTCCATAAGGGTTTCAAAAAAAAGGCTGCGCCGGCATGAGCCCGTGCAGCCTTATTGAGAGTTAAGCTATGATTACTTCACAGAGAACTTGAAGGCCGTGTGGTGATAGTACTTCTGTCCAGGCTCCAGATAGGGATTATACCAACCCTTCACGTGGTCTTTCCACTTGTTGGGTGAGTCGGGATACAGCTGAGTCTCCAAGCAGACAGAGGCACGCATCGGATACTTGATGCCCTTCTTGCCCACGCGGGTTCCGTCGAGGAAGTTGCCGGTGTAGACCTGGATGCCAGGTTGATCGGTGAATACTTCCAGGAAGATGCCCGACTCAGGTGAGTAGAGGCTGGCTGCCACCTTGTTGAAGTCGCCCTTACCATCCTTATAGGTGTTGAGCACCCAATTGTGGTCGTAACCACGGGCGTTCTTAATCTGCTGGAAGGTAGAGTCGCCTATCGTCTCATAGAGCGGGTGTTTCTTGGTGAAGTCCAACGGTGTGCCATAAACCGATTTTATCTCGCCTGATGTCATAAAGGTGTTGTCGACAGGCGTGAAGTTATCGGCATTGATGTATAGCACCATGTTGGTACCTGCCTTCGAGGGGTCGCCGGAAAGGTTGAAGTAGGAGTGGTTGGTCATGTTGATGACGGTCTCCTTGTCGGTGGTAGCCTCATACTGGATGTCGAGTGTATTATTGCTCAACAGGGTGTAGGTGACCTTTGCAGTGACATTGCCGGGGAAGTTGTTGTCGCCATCGGGTGAGTGCAACACCAGTTCCAGGGTTGTGTCATTCTTTTGAGTGGCATCATAAACCTTGTACTGCCAGCCGTCGGGGCCTCCATGCAGACAGTGGCCGAAGTTGTTGCGGGGAAGTTGTATCTTCTTGCCGCCACAGACTATCTGACCATTCTTGATGCGGTTTGCGTAGCGGCCGATAGCAGCGCCGAAGTCACTGGCATTGTGCACGGTGTCGGCATACTGGGCAATGTTGTCGTAGCCGAGTACAACATCCGTAGGCGCGTCATTCTTGTTGGGCACTGTGATTGACACAATGCGCCCGCCGAAGTTGGTTACGCATACCTCCATCTTGTTTACGTTCTTGAGCACATAGAGTTTCACCGGCTTGCTGTTGATAGTCGTATCAAACTTAGCGGGATCGAGACCCGACTCCGTCAGTCCGTTACCCGAATTGCAGGCACTGAGCATGGCTATGGCCACCCCGGCTCCAAGCATCATAGCTTTAAGTTTTTTCATTTCCAGTCTTATTTTATCGTTGGTTGAATGCGCAAATCGTTAGCATACTTTGTGGGATCCGTCACTGATGACCACAGGGATGATTTCGGGTTCGTGGCCGTACTTTTCGTTGAACTTCTTCTTTACATCGGTAATGAAAGCTTCGTACACATCGTCCTTAACGAGGTTGATGGTGCAGCCGCCAAAACCGCCGCCCATGATACGGCTTCCTGTGACTCCATCTTCTTTGGCTACATCGTTAAGGAAGTCGAGTTCCTCGCACGAAACTTCATACTCTTTGCTCAGGCCATAGTGAGTTTCATACATTTTCTTTCCTACAGTCTCGTAGTCGCCTGCATTGAGAGCATCGCAGACAGCAAGCACGCGGTCCTTCTCGCCCAGCACGAAATGAGCACGCTTATAGTCTTCTGCTGAAACTTCAGCTTTCACAGCCTCCAGCTCATCCCAGTCGGCATCGCGCAGTGTCTCGAACTTCTTGTCGGGGAAATGCTTGCCTAATGCAACCACTACATTCTCACAACTCTGACGGCGATCGTTGTAGGGAGAGCCTTTCAGTTCATGCTTCACCTTTGAATTTACCAGCACAAGCTTGTAGCCTTTGGGGTCGAACGGGAAGTATTCGAACTCGCGGCTGCGGCAGTCGAGGCGCATCAGTTTGCCCTTCTGTCCGAATACTGATGCGAATTGATCCATGATACCACAGTTGACACCAATATATTTATGCTCTGTGGCTTGACCGGCCAGGGCTAAGTCCCATTTGGAAACCTTGTTGTCGCCAAAGAGATCGTTGAGGGCATAAGCGAAGCAACTTTCAAGGGCTGCACTCGACGACATGCCGGCTCCCAAGGGAACGTCTCCGGAGAAAGCTGTGTTGAAGCCTTGCACGTCGACTCCGAGCTTGCGCATTTCCTGCACGATGCCGTAGATATAGCGTGCCCATGTGGCCTTAGGACCTTTAGGATCATCCACCTTGAATTCTACCTTGTCTTTCAAGTCTATGGAATAGGCGATGACTGTCTTGAGCCCGTTGG
Organism: uncultured Prevotella sp.; assembly: GCA_900318855.1. Classification (GTDB taxonomy): domain Bacteria; phylum Bacteroidota; class Bacteroidia; order Bacteroidales; family Bacteroidaceae; genus Prevotella. The sequence goes on along the minus strand of ONMG01000285.1, from coordinate 4,009 downwards.
GACGAAGTTCTGCCATGATACCCTTGTCGACTGCCCCTGGGAATACGAATCCACCATTATAGTCGGTGTGCTCTCCGATGAGGTTGATACGACCCGGAGAGAAATAAATGTTGCCTGTCTTACCGTCGAAATGCTTGATGAAACGGCTTCTTACGCGTTCTATATCCATAAAAATTTTGTATTTTAAATGATTAAAATTAATGTTGTCTGTGATGTGATCATGCTTACTTCTCCACTCCAAAGCGATAGACTGTGCGCTGAGTGTATTCCTCACCAGGATTGAGTACTACGGATGGGAAATAGGGATGATTGGGACTGTCGGGGAAGTGCTGTGCCTCGAAGCATACTGCACTGCGACGTGGAAATGTGGCTCCAAGCTGGCCTTGATAGCCGTCGGCCCAATTATCGGTGTAGAACTGAACTCCAGGTTCGGTGGTCCATACTTCCATGGTGCGGCCACTGACAGGCTCGGTTACCTTAGCGGCGAACGAGAACTCTCCTTCTTCCTTCTTGTTGAGAACGTAGCAATGATCGTAACCGGCTCCATTCTTTATTTGTTCGTTATCGGCATCGATATCGTCACCAATACGTTTAGCGGTACGGAAGTCGAAGGGTGTGCCTTCTACTTTCAGAATCTCACCCGTAGGTATCGAAGTGTTGTCGATAGGGACGTAGTAATCGGCATTGATTTCACAAATGAGGTTCTCTATCGTAGGGGTTGGATTGGCAATACCTGCCAGGGAGAAGAATCCGTGACTGGTGAGGTTGATGATAGTCTTTTTGTTGGTCGTAGCATGGTATTTGATTATCAGTTCGTTGTCATCGGTGAATGTGTAGGCTACCCACACAACGACCTCGCCGGAAAAGCCTTCTTCACCGTAGGGACTCGTGTACTTGAGCACTAATCCTTGGTCGCTCACCTGGGTGGCGTCCCACACCTTGGCATTGAAACCTTTCTTGCCACCATGAAGACAATTAGGACCATTGTTGATGGCAAGATGATATTCTTTGCCATGAAGTTGGAACTCACCCTTGGCTATGCGATTGCCGTAGCGACCAATGAGAGTAGACAGGTAAGGCTCTGGCGAATTGATAACATCCTGGATGTTATCGTGTCCTTGAATCACATTGGCCATTCTCCCTTCCTTGTCGGGAACCATAATGGCTACAATAGCTCCTCCGTAATTGGTAACGGCAACCTCATTGCCTAATTTGTTTCTGAGAATATAAAGATCTGTCTTTTTCCCATTGATTGTGGCCTGAAAATCCTCTCTTTTCAGGCCGCAGACATTTGCTGCTTCCTTCGTGTTCATCATATAAATAGCTTTTAGTTATACTTATATTGATGCAAAGTAAACCAAAAAAAACGAAGGTTGCAAATAATAGCCCTTAAATTACGTGCTTCACCACGTTAAAAACAATTAATTGCCACCTTTTCCTATGATAATACCTCTCTATAAGGTGTAATGTGCAAAGCAAAGCGGCAATAAGAAGTCCTGTCTTGTATGACTTTCGATGCTTTGGCTTCAGCCACATTAGGCATTGTTGCTGTTGATGTCACTGACAATGTGTCAGTGATGATTCCTGGATTTTTCTAAGTAAGTTAGAAAGTCGGCAACGATATAGCTACTTCCACCTACAAAGATGAAGTCGTTTGCAGAGGATTCATGTGAGGCGGTTTCGTAAGCTTCTTCCACCGACATGAAGGCTCTTCCTTCTAAATGGTGCTTTCGTGCTTCTTTTATTACTTGGTTTACGGGGAAGGCACGCGAGCAATTAGGTTGTGTGAAGTAGAAAATACAGTCCTTGGGCATAAGAGTCAGCACTGTCGATAGGTCTTTGTCGTCAACCATTCCGAAGACTATTCTTCTTTGTTTGCATGGCTGCGCGCTGATTAGCGGGCCTAAATACTGCCATCCGCCCACATTATGTCCTGTGTCGCACACTACGAGCGGATTTTCCTTGATTTTCTGCCAACGCCCCTTGAGTCCAGTCAGGTCGCAAGTGTGAGCCAGTCCTTCTTCAATGCTTTCCCAGCGTCTGATAACTTGAAGCTCAATCAGTTGATGTGCCGTGCAGAGTACGGTATTAACGTTCTTTTCCTGATAGCTTCCATAGAGGTCACCGAAAAGAGTCCTGAAGGATTGGGTCTTATAATATCTTCCTATCGGTTCAGATGATGGCGTGGAGCTCAGTACTTCGTGTTCTTCCTCCGCAAAGTGAATTGGAGAATGCATTTCAGCAGCTTTGGCCTCGAACACAGGCTTTGTTTCAGGGGTTGTCTCACCGATAATGACAGGGATTCCTTGCTTGATAATGCCTGCTTTCTCACCAGCTATCTCAGGTAATGTGTGACCCAAGAATTGCATATGGTCGAAACTGATATTTGTAATCACAGAAACCAGTGGGGTGATGATGTTGGTACAATCGAGCCGTCCGCCTAAACCTACTTCTATAACAGCGATGTCTACCTTCTCAGATGCGAAGTAATCGAAGGCTAACGCTGTGGTAAGCTCGAAGAAAGATGGGTGGAGGGGTTCAAAGAAGCTTCGGTTGTTAGCTACAAAGTCTATCACATACTGTTCACTAATGCATTTCCCATTGACTCTTATGCGCTCACGAAAATCCACTAAGTGAGGAGAAGTATAGAGCCCCACCTTGTAGCCATCACGTTGCAGGATAGCTGCCAACATGTGAGAGCATGAGCCTTTGCCATTCGTACCTGCTATGTGTATGGTTTTGAATTGTCTGTGTGGATGTCCGAAGTGGGCATCCAGAGCATGAGTAGTTGCGAGTCCGGGCTTATAAGCCGAAGGTCCCACATGCTCAAAGACAGGAGTGGAGTTATATAGATATTCGATGGTTTGCTGATAGTTCATAATGTGGAATATACATAAAAAGACAACTGCCTCCCCTATTGGGGGTAGGCAGTTTCTTTATCAGTTGAAGTAATTCTTGAACTTTTCAAAGATGCTCTTCTTTGTCGTGGTGTCGCCTTGGAAGTTCTCGCTTTCGCGCAACTCTTCTATGGCTTTCCTCTCTTTGCTGGATAGCTTCTTGGGAACGAACACACTAATGTTAACCACTTCGTCTCCAACACCGCTTCCATAGCCTTTTACGGCAGGCAGACCTTTCCCGCGCAGTCTCAAGGTCTTTCCAGGTTGAGTGCCTGGCTCAATCTTTATTTTTACCTTTGTCCCATCGATAGTCGGAACAGTGACTTCGCCTCCGAGCGCCGCAGTCGGGAAGTCAAGAAGGAGGTTGTAAACGACATCCTGTCCATCACGAACGAAATTGTCATCCGGTTCCTCTTCTATATAGACCTGGATGTTGCCAGGAATGCCATTTCGAGGTCCGGCATTTCCTTTTCCAGGAATATTCACCACCATCCCTTCGGCAACACCGGCAGGGATTTTTATTTCCACGACCTCTTCACCCTTGACTACGCCATTACCATTGCAATGCTGGCACTTGTTCTTTATGACCGTGCCTTCTCCGTGGCAGGTAGGGCATTCTGTTTGCGTCTGCATCATGCCGAACATGGAATGAGTGGTTCTGACGACGTAACCGCTTCCATGGCACGTAGGGCATGTCTCAGCGCTGCTTCCAGCCTCTGCGCCCGTACCGTGACAGTGGTCACAGACCACGTCCTTCCGGACTTTAAACTTCTTAGTCACTCCGGTGGCAATCTCCTGCAAAGAGAGCTTCACCTTCAGACGTAAATCGGAACCTCGGTATTGCACATGCTGTGCTCTGCCTCCGCTTCGGCCAAAGCCACCGAATCCACCAAAACCTGAATGGCCACCAAAGATGTCACCAAAGGCTGAGAAGATGTCGTCCATTGAGAAGTCACCGCCGCCACTGAAACCATCGAATCCGCCACCTGGAGCATTGAATCCAAATTGGTCGTACTGTTGACGTTTTTGGGGATCATGCAGTACATCATAAGCCTCTGCCGCTTCTTTGAATTTCTCTTCAGCCTCTTTATCACCAGGATTGCGATCTGGAT
>ONMG01000040.1 GCA_900318855.1 uncultured Prevotella sp. | reverse complement strand
TGCCGATGAAGAAGATAGGCACGCGGCTCCAGAAAATTTCCAGATGACCGACAGCTTCATGAATAGGCACCACCCACTGCACCATCACGCACCAGATGACCATGCACAAGGGCAACCAGCGGTAGACAGGATGACGCTGGATGAGCTTCATATAGGGTGGAGCGAAGGTGTAGAGCATCATAATGGCCGGAACGTACCAGAAGGTGAGCTCATCATGGAGCCAGAAATCCCAGTTTATGGTGATGTCAAGGATGAGGTCCACCCAACTGTTGCCATCGAAGCGGGGTATATAGTAGAGGCTGGCCATGATTAGCCACGCAGGATAGATACGCAGGTAGCGGCGCTTAAAGAAATGGGATACCGAAGGATGCTTGATCCACGAAAACCACAGTCCGATACCACTGAGGAAGAGAAACATGTCGACACCCACGTTACCGCACCGGCGGAGCCCGTAGAAGGGGTCGCCGCGCGACAGCCCCACATGGAAAAGGATGATGAAGAGCATGGCCGCCCCCATCAGCTCACCACGGTAGCGGCTGATGTTGGCCAGTTCTATATTGGGTATCTTCATCATTTGCTCCTTAGTTTATCGATATGGGCACTCGGCAGATGCTGGTAAATCCAACGGAAGACCACCGCCAGTGCTATAGAGGCCACGATATAGACAAGCAAGCCGCTGTAGGTATAGCCTTCACGGCTGATACGGATGAGCACCTTCCGCGTCAGGGGATGGCAGACAAAGAGCGCAGCCGAGATACCCCCCACCCAAGCCAATATGGCGTTGACCTTGTCAGGAAGCAGCTTCACGAGGCTCACGCTGAAAGTAATTACAAACACGGGCACCCAGAACCAAAGCTGATAGTTGAAACTGAAACCGAAGACGGCAGCGGCCGAAAGGAGCATCACTGCCCACAGACTCCGGCGCGTGGGCTCCCAACGGCAGTAGCGTGCATAGAGCAGCCCCAGTCCAAAGGGAAGCATACTGCCCACAAAGTTATAGCGTAGGCGCACCAACAAGTCGCTCTCCGGCTCACAGAACATCTGCAGCCCACAGCACAGCAGGATGAGCGCCACCGTGAGTCCCCAGTGACGGCGATAGAGCACGAACCGATAGACGATATAGAATTGAAGCAGCAAACCGAAGAACCAGTAGGGGCCCGGCCAGATACGGCTGTCGGGGTCAGTCATCAGATTGACGAACATCAGCACATGTGCAGGGAAATCAATTTCCTCATAATGGTGAGGGGCCTTCATCAGCGAGTCGAGCAACAGGAATGCCACGAAGCCCACTATCATCATCTTGAACAATTTGAGATAGTGGTACTCCGTAAAGCGCAGTGCCCCTACCCTGGGACCCTCCTCATATTTCATCACCAGACCAAAGGCACTGAGAAAGAGGAATACCGGCACTCCATAATGCCCGAAGAACGACAGCAGGTGAATAGGCAGATTCGTGCTCGGAGCCATCACAGCGCCCCATAATCCCTGCACATTGTCCCAGTGGAAAGCATACTCGTTTTCCTTCACCGCCAACGAGAGCCAGTGGCAATAGTTGTGCAGGACAATACCCATGATGGCGAGACCACGCAGGGCCGCGCACTCCTGACGCGAGAGCAACTTTGCATTCATTTCTTTGGTTCTTTGCCTGCCTTCTGCCTCAGCTTGTCGTAATCGGTGATGCCCTTCAGCAGACGCGGACGTGACTCATCGTAAGCGGGCGACAGCAGATTGAATTTATCGTTATAATAAGGTGTCTTTATACCAGCAAGATAGAGCAGCAGATGCGGAAGTGCATCGGTCATAAAACGACGGTTGCGGGCCTCCACAATTTGCTTGAACAGCTCGGGATGCTTCACTGCGTAGGGGTGTGAGCACCATATCCAGAAGGGTATCTCAAACTCATAGTGAGCCAGTGGATAGTCGATGTCGGAGGAATGATTACGGCAGAAGAAGCCACGAGTGCCCTCATAGCATTCCTCACCATGGTCGGGCATATAGATGACAATGGCGTCCTTATTGGCAAAGCGACGGCAAATCTGATAGACGATGCTGTCGTTGTAGAGGATGGAATTATCGTAGTCGGCCAGGATACGGCGCTGGTAAGCTCCCAACTCGGGGCGCTTTTGGGTGTAGTCGTCGGCCGTGAAGCGACGCCGGTCACGGGGATAACGCGAATGGTAGCTCACATGCTGGCCGATGAGATGAAAGATGATGAGGCTATGAGGATTGAGCCCCTTCTTCAGATTATCATAATCCGTGAGCAGCCCCTCATCAAAGGGATGCAACGTGGCATTGCGGTTGTCGAACAGTTGCTTGCTCAACTGGGGGTGATTGAGGAAGAAGCCGCCGCTGAAGTCGTAGACGGCCTCGCGAGCCTGTGGAAGAAACTGATTGGTAAGGAAGGTCACTTCGTAGCCGGCCTGACGGAAGAGTTGAGGAAAGAGCGGATAGTCGCACCACTCTCCAGGACCGCCGATGACATGCATAGAAAGCACATTCTTGAAGACGAAGCTGGTGAGATTCCAGGGTGAGACCACATCCGTGAAGGGTACCAGCCGCCCGCGCTTCTGCATGCTGAGTTGTCGGGGAGTGTCGGGCATGAAGTAGCCATAGAGCGCAGAGTGGCTCTTGCCATAACTTTCGCCGATGATGAGCACTATGCAAGGAGAGCGGAAGGAACAGCTGTCAACTCGGCTCTTCGACGAAGCGCGCATCAGCTTGCCCAGCTGTCGCGAGGCCACTTGGTTGGCTTTGACACTGAACAACAGGCGCTGGATGGGCGTGAAGAGCACAGCATGGTCAGGCAAAGCCAACAGATGCTCCTCGCTGCCTACCGTTGGTGCCGTCATCAGCTTCACAGTCTCTACCTTATTATGACAGCTGGCGATGCTACTCCACACCAAGAGCACGCCGGCAAGGATTCCAAATTGCAATTGTGTACGGTTGAAGAAAGCCTCAAGGGAGGCCTGCCAATGCTCTACGGTCTGTCGCCAACTTCCTCGTAAAAGCCAATGCCGCACAGTGATGAGGAAATGCAACAACATGAACAGCAGAATCCATCCCACATTGCTGAAGAGTACATCGGCCGAGAGATAGGAGCTGAGGAACTCCTCGGCTTCACGGGCGTCGGTCTCGCCGACAAGCAACAGCATGGTGGGCGTCAGTGTAGAGTTGAACTTCACGAAACAGAACACATCAGCAACGGTTGAGGCATAGAGTACAAAATAAGCGATACGCCTCACCCACCAACGCACACGACGGGGCAACACGGTCAGAACCACACAAGCCGCATAGACGTCGAGAAACATCTCGAGCCACAAATTGGAATAGAGGTGCGCATGCTTGGTGTTGGGCAGCGTGAGAATCTCGGTTATCACTCCGAGGAGATACATCGTAAGGAAGAACATGCCATTCACCTGAATCGGCTTGAACAGCATGCCCACCCACTTAGATGCCTTCGATAGATTAATCATCATTCAATATCTGTTGCAAAGATAGTGCAAACGGAGGGAATGGCAAAGGAAAAGGACTGCTTTTTTCTTTACTGCTCCAGCCATCGACCTTTCTCCCCAAGAACCTATGTTGCCTGCTCCACCCTTCAACAAATCAGCAGTAGAAACAATTCCCAACACTACTGCTAAATGATATATTTCGACTTCAGATGGCTAACGTCGATTTGTTGGGGGCGCTGCGTAATCAGCTCATCGTACACCTTGCTGCAGAAATAGGCATCGTGGAGACCAAGCCCGATGTTATAGTCGATAATGCGTTCCTCCTCCGACTCACGACCGGGCTTCTCACCGCGCAACACCTCACCCAGTTCGGCCAGTGAACGAAACTTACTGAAGTAGCGAAAGCCGCGCACATGGTCGACGTCATCACAAAAGACCTTATCGAAAAGTGCATCACAGTTTTGGAACCCACGGGTATGAACAGGCACTACTGTAACACCCGGGCGAAAGACCGAGGCATCCTCACACAGCAGCTCCGTCGTCTCAGTGATGCAGGAGACGATGACATCAGCCGCTGCAAAGAGCTCCCTAACCGAATCCACTATCTCGAATTCCACGTTGGGCAGTTGCCGGAAATGGTCAGCGAACAGCTCTGCCTGGTCTTTATACCTCAGCAGAAGCACCTTATGCGGCTTTTCATCCATGAGCTCTGCATAGCACATCATGAAAGCGCGCGCCGTGTTGCCCAGCCCCAAGATAGCAAGCGTCGAAGCCGACTGTTTCTTCAGCGTATCCACGGCCAATGCAGCCACGGCACCCGTGCGCATCGTTGTGATATAATCGGTGTCGACAAGGGCCAGAAGCTCACCCGTATTCGAATCGAAGAGCATAGAATCGCTTTGCAACGAAGGCTCGCGGCCCAGCACTCTCGACACCACCTTAATGTTGACCCGTCCCATCTCTGGCGGTAACAGACACGGCATCGAAGTAAAGAAGTCGATGCCCTTCGGATGGACACTTATCTTGGCAGGCAGCTGACACTCCTTCTTGTGCAAGAAACATTCGCGCACCCAGTGTAAGCAGGTTGCAGGTGTGATGTTCAGACTGCGGATGTCTTTATCTTTAATGATAATCATATCGATTGAGAGGTTATAGGTTCTTGAGAATTTCCACTATTCGGGCATCGTCTTTTCGATCCCTTACAGCCAGACGAATAAGTTCGCGCCCTCCTTGCATATTGCGCTTGAGCGTGCAGTTGCTGATTAGCACATCATGCTCGATGAGCTTCTGGGTGAGCTCGGCAGCCGTAAAGCGGGAGGTCACCTCACAGAGGAAATAGTTGGCCTGCGAGGGTATGACCCTCAGATAGGGAACCTCTGAGAGCTCATTAAAGAACTGCCGACGCTCCTGAACGAAGAGTTCGCAAGCTCTACGATAGTCCTTCTCGTACTTACCGAATATCTGCATATAGAACTCTGCCATTGAGTTGATATTCCATATAGCTACTTCTTTCTTCACACGTGCTATCAAGGCAGTGTCAGCTGTAGCGAGGATACCGAGACGCAGCCCGGGCACGCCATATGACTTGCTGATAGACTTCATTACCATCATCTCGGGATAGGCGGCCAGCACATCATTGTTGAGCAGTGTATTCTCTCCGAAGCCATCGGCAAAGTCGACGAAGCTCTCATCCACCAGCAAGCGAATGCTCCGAGCGGTACACCAGGTGGCCAAACGCAACAGGTCGGGCCGATGGATGAACTGTCCCGACGGGTTATCAGGATTGATGAGGAGCAGGAGTGACAAATCCCTGTCGGCAAAGAAGTCCATAAGCTCGTCAACCGTATAGCTATAATCCGCGCGCTCTGAGCGGAAGGCCACTATCTGCTCCTTGCTAAGCCGATTGGGGTATTCGTCAAAGGTGGGGAACATCACGCCCACCTTGCCACCGGAGTGCTCCTCCATGACGACCTTGATGAGCTCAGCAGCTCCATTGCCCACCACCACGTAGTCCTGTCTGATGCCGAAGTATTTTCCGGCCAGCAGTGAATTGACATACATGCCCGAGGGATAATTGGCGATGAGCGTATCAAAGTTGGCCCGCATCTCATCCTTCATCCGCTGCGTGGGGAAGTAGGGATTGACCAAGTAGCAGAAATCCAGCAGCTTGGGGAAACGCCAAAAACCACCGTAGCGCTTATGATACTCATGATACTTGGTCACTCCAGAGGAGAAGAGCGTAGAGGCGATATCAAGGTCTTGCACATCGTCAATCTCATACCACTTCTGCCCCTGCAGCGGCAGAGCGCGCAGGTCGGAATGATGAAGAAAGGTGATGACGCGCAACACCTGCTCATAGTATTCATTACGGCCCATCACCTTGGTGTAGACTTCAAGGAAAGGCACGTAGACATCACGGCTGAATTCACGGCTGAACTTATAGATGTTTACCGTCTTGTAGTATTCATCCGCCTCCCGGTAGTCGAAAGCTTCCTTCGGCACGAAGTTCACAATCTCGCCGAAGGCATTAATCTTCACCATCGTTCCATCCATCCACGATTCATACTTATCCACGAGTGCCAGGTTCGGGCAAGCATTGTCGAGCAGCATCTGCAGCACACCGTCCTCAAAGATGATGTCGCTCTCCAGTAGGAGGGTATCGTCCTCGCAGAGTTCTTTCTTGGCTAGCGAGAGCGAGTAGATGTTGTTCGTCTTGTCGTAGATGGGATTGTCGATGAACCGAATAGGCAGCACATCATCGTAGCGATGGCCGATGTAGTCCTTCAACTGTTGTCCCTGGTAGCCGTCGACGATAATCAGCCGACTGATACCCACTTGGGAGAGTTGTCGTATCACCCGGTCAATGAGCTTCACCCCGTTGACCTCCACCATACATTTCGTATTGTTCTTTGTGTAGTCGCCCAGTCTTCGGCCCATGCCGGCAGCGAGAATTATAGCTTGCATAGTTTGGATCTTCTGTTCAATACCTTAAGGATAGGCAAAAATAGCACTTCCCGGCGAGATATCCAACTTTTCGGTCATATTTCCGCTCTAATTATGCCATTCGGGTGCTTCCCCTCCGTCCACTCACCGTTGGCAACCGGCTTCAATCATCTTGCATCCACTTTCGTTGCCCCCATTCTTCACCACCCCCAACAGAAGCAACGAAGCCCCGGCAGAGAGCTTTTCACAACTCTGCCGGGGCCACAAACGGGTCACAATATTCCCTAATGTTAGTTGTCCGTCGAAATCACCGCATTGGGCCAGTCGGCTTTCATCACATCGTCATTCATCGTCAGCGTAGTCTCATAGCGCACCCTGACGTGCGAATAGACATCAGTCACATCCGTGTACTCACAAACGAGATTGAGCACTGTGCGGCGCGAGAGCTTCCGGCTGTCGTTCGGATTCTGCGTGAACTTGAACGAATAGGATCCGCTCACCGGCTGGAAATCGATCTCGGGGCTGATAGCACTCATTTCCACGGTACCATTGTCGGTGAAGTGGAGCTTAGCAATGAGTTTCTTGCTGTGTGCAGTCGAGCGGTCGGCATTGCCAAGATAGAGATAGCATTCATCCTTGGAGATGGCGTAGAGCTGCTTTCCCCCGGCATCGCTGGAGTAATTGGTGCCGATCTGCTTCAAGCGCCCCGTACCGGCGTAGACCCCGGAATAGTCGTTCGTGAGGTTGATGAAATAGAGCGCCTTCGAATAGGCCGAGGGTCCTAAAGGCTCTCCCTGTGATTCCGCGAGCCTGATGGGCAGCACATACTCATTATAGATGCTGGCTTCCTCCTTGAGCTTCTCCAAGTCAATCGTGCAGGTAGCTGAAGCATTGAGCTTGCCCTTGGCGATGGTATAGGAATCCTTGTCGAAGCTGAAGCAACCTGCAGGCAGCATCGTGTAGTAAGCCGAAGTGTCGTTCTTATACTTATCGAAGTTGTAAGCTTCCAGCGTATCCGCATCGACAGCCAGCTTCACGGTGATGTCCTTGTTGTTGCCTGTGGTGCCATTGACACCGAAGTAGACAGGCAGCGTGACCGTATTGTCATCATTGATGGGCATCTTGATGTTTTCCTGCCAACCGTTGTTGAGCAGGTAGGTATATTTGGTGAACAGCTCGTAGTCGACATCATCTGAGCACGACACGAGCGCCAGGGCCATGACAGTCAGGACCGCTGACATTCTCAGTAACTTTGTCATAATATAATAGGTTTATTCTTTATTATCAGTCATTCCTACCAACCGGGGTTCTGCGTGAGATTCACGTTGCGCCGCATCTCGGCCTTGGGGAAGGGCCAGAGATACATCTTCTGGATGAACACCTTGGGCAGGGCCGTGATGACAACCGGCTGATAGAACTCCTGAATCTTCTGCTCATCGTTGTTGATGCTCATGTTGCATCCCATGATGGGCTGGTTCTCCTCTTGCATAGCGTCCTTCCAGCGGCGCAGGTCATAGTAGCGCATAGCAGTCTCACCGAGGAACTCTATCTGGCGCTCCTTCTTCAACCGGGCACGTAGGGCGGCCTTGTCGGCGAAGATGCCCTCAGCATACTCCGGCAATCCGGCCCTCATCCGGATAGGCTTTATAGCGGCACGGATAGCAGCGGCGTCATAGCCCCCTGTTATCTTGTCATTATTGTAGGCATCAAAGGTGTACTCCTTACCCGGTGTCAGCTCATTGAGCGCCTCAGCATAGTCGAGCAGTATCTCAGCATAGCGAATCGACATCTCCGTCTTATTCTCCAGATAGCCGCCCTCCGTGAGTGCGTCCTCATCGTTGACAAACTTCTTCAGACTGTAGCCGGTAAGCGGGATATCACCCTCATTGAAACCTTGGCGTCCGTCGGGCTCGTCACGATAGTAGAAAATCTGCTGATTGCGGTACTGTGCGCTGTTAGCACTCTTGCAATACCACTCACTGCCACTGAAGGCAATAGAGGCATAGAAGCGCGGCTCACGGTGGGCATATTGCAATGAGACATTCGCCTTGAGGAAAGGCGCGCCACCCTCATTAGTGGGCACCGAGCTCGTTGTGAATCCCTCCTTCTTGTAGTAGCCGGTAGCCTCAGCCTCCTGGATAGTCTGACCGTTGTCCATGTAGTAGGCATCCACCTGCTTCTGAGTCACCGAGATGTTGTTGCTTCCACTGAGCGACTTAGGCATTGAGTTCGACACCCAGTAATTAATCTCTCCGCTACCCGACTTGGTACGGGTAAAGATTAGTTCCGGATTCTTCGAGGTGATAATCGTACCGTCGAACATGTTCTTATAGGAGCGGTAAGGGTCGACATTCGCCCAGCCGTCGGGGAAATTCTTGTCGGAGTATTCCGCATTGTAGGGCGGCAGTTCGTATTTCGGCGTATCCTTGGTCGGAGGGATGGTGTAAATCTCATAGAGGCCGAGGTCCATCACCTCCTTGGCAGCGGCCGCAGCACGCGCCCACTTCGATTCGTCGTAGTCCTGCGGCACGAGCTTATTGCCCTGCTTGTCAACCACGTTGAAGAGGTCCTTATTGCCGTTCATCAGCGGACTGGCGGCCCAAAGCAGTACACGTGCACGCAAGGCCAGTGCAGCACCTCGCGTAGGACGGCCGATGTTGTTGACCGTTCGCTTCAGAGGCAGCTCCCGCGCGGCCAGCTTCAAGTCCTCATCCATGAAGTCAATAATCTTGTCGAGAGGGCTTCTCGGCAGAGAGAGCTGCTCATACGACAGACTCACGTCGAGACCGTGTTCGGGGATAAGGGGGACTGGCCCGAAATGGCGGATGAGCGCCCAATAGGAATAGGCTCTGATGAAGCGCATCTGACCGATATAGTCGGCTTTCTCGGTCTCTGTAAGCTCACTGCATTTATTCACATTGTCAATAAAAGTCGAAGCCTTACGCACGGCCTCATAGGCCTTGGTGAGCAGCACCGTGCTGGCGTCCACATTGGTCTCGGCACTGAAGTTGCCATTGAGGAAACTACGCGCAGAGAGGCGCACCACATCGTCGCTCGACCACTTGTAGTCACCGTACATCTCGGTTATCTGGCCCATCGGCTCAAAGGCATTGGAGAGCCATCCCTCCACATACTGCCGCTTGGAGAAAGCAGAGTCGAGCGTTAGCTGGTCGTAGAAGTACTTGTCTACGTCTATATAATTATCGCACGAGGGGAACAGCGTCAGCATGGCGGACAGACCGATACCCCCGGCGAGGATTTTGGCTGATAGTCTCATTGTCTTCATCATTTTTACAGGTCAAACGTAATGTAGAAAGAATAAGTGCGGCTGATAGGGTAAGCGCTGCCGCTCTCATTGTTACCCTCGGGATCCCACCATTTGAAGGGACTCCAGGTGAAGAGGTTCTCGGCCACGAAGCCGAGGCGCAACGCCGTGAGATGGGCGGGCGTGATAATCTTGCGCGGCACATTGTAGGTGATCTCCAGGTTTTTGAAGCGCAGATAGCGGCCGTTCTTCATCCAGAAGGTGGAAGGACGGTTGTTGTTGTTATTGTTGGTATAGGTCAGGCGGGGCCACAGGGCATTGGGATCCTCCGTAGCCTTGGTACCGGAAATCTCAGCAGGTATCCAGCGGTTTTCATCGAGCATACGCTGCAGGATGTTGCCCGTAGCACCGTCATGGAAGGCATGGGGACCGTTGCCGCCCACGAAGAAGGTGCGCTTGCCTGCTCCCTGGAAGAGGGCATTGACGGCCAAGTTGCGCCAGCTGGCACTGAAACCGAAACCATACATAATTCCAGGAGTATTCTTATAGCCGATAGGCACCTTATCATCGGTGGTGATGACACCGTCACCATTGACATCCTTATACTTGATGTCGCCGGGCAGCACATCGAAGTTGGCCAAGGCGGACTGACTGGGACTGCTCTTGATGTCGGCCTCGTCCTTGAAGAGGCCGAGGGCGATGAAGCCACGGGTCTGACCATAGCGGAAGCCACGCGTCATCTGATACCAGAGTGCATTGGCAGCCTCATCGTAGTCGAGAATCTTCGTATTCGAGTAGGTCATGTTGGCACGCAGCGTGTATTTCACCTCGCCGATGTGATGGCTGAAGGCAATGTTGCCGTCGAAACCTGTGTTCTCCATCGAGCCCACGTTGGCCATAGGTGTCTGGTCGGCCAGACCGGTGGAGAGCGGCATCTGACTGCGCGTCATGAAGATGTCACTGCGCTTGTCCTTATAGAAGTCCACCGTACCCGAGAACATACCGTTGTTCACCGAGAAGTCGATACCGAGGTCGCGCTTCGTGGCCACCTCCCATGTGAGGTGCGGAGTGCCGATGGTGGTGATGCGGTAACCACTGATATAGTTGCTGCCGAACTGTCCCCAGGCGTAGCTGCCGTTGTCGCCCATGCTGCTAATCAGCGTGATGTAGGGGAAGCGCTTACCACCAATCTTATCGTTACCTACCTTACCCCATGAGGCGCGCACCTTTAGGTTGTCGAGCCAGGGAGCAAGCTTCTTCACGAAGGGTTCCTCCGAGATGACCCATCCGGCCGAGAAGGCTGGGAAGAAACCGAACTGCTTGCCGTGCTCGAAGTTCTCGGAGCCGGTGTAGCCGAAGTTGAACTCTGCCAGATAGCGGTCCATGAAGCTGTAACGCACCTGTCCGGAGTAAGCGAGATTGCGCTTAGGAATCGACTCGATGAGGTCGGTGATGTTGTCGGTGTGCGAATTCTCCTCCATATAGAGCATTAGCAGACCATTCACGCGGTGGCGTTTAGCGAAGAGACGCTCATAGTCGAGCTGAGCCTGCAGGTAATAGCGCTTGGTGCCGGAGGTAGAGGCACTCTGCGACATCGTGGCCGACTGCTGCTCACGCTTCAGGACGAGCTTACCATATGCGTCGCGTTCACGCTGTGCGCTCCACAGTTCGGGATGCTTTGAGCGGGTTGTCGTGTTGCTATTCCATGTGTCGAAGGCGCCCACTGCCGTGAAGCTCAGACCCTTGGTGATAAAGTCGAGACTCTGGTCAATACGGGCGTTGGTCTCCATCTTGTTCTGCCATATCGTCCTATAGCCGGTCTGCGTGATAAGATACTCCGGAGTGACCTTACCGTTGACAATGGGCCACTCGCCTGACGACCAGCGGCGCGGAGTCGAGAGCGGCGTGTACTCGGAGAAAGCCTGCCAGATGTCGGCCGACGTTGAGCCGGGCTGGTTGCGATTGATGAGGTAGCCACCGAGACCCACCGTGAGCTTCGTGGTACGGGTGATGTTCATCACCGAGTTGGCACGGAAGTTATAGCGCTCATAGGTGGAGTTGGTGTTGTACTTATTGGATGAGCTGTGCGACTTGTAGATACCGTCCTCATTATAATAGGAGCCCGACACGAAGTAGGTGGCATTGTCACCACCGCCCGAGAAGTTGAGCTCTGCCCGATAGGAGGGAGCGCCGTCCTTAAGCAGCAAGTCCTTCCAGTTGACATTGGGGAAGAGATCGGGGTCGAGTCCGTTCTCAATGATGCGCAGTTCCTCATTGGTGTAGATAGGCTGCTGATAGCGTGCGAGGCGAGCCTCATTGGCAGCTCTGGCATAGTCGTAGGCATTGGCATACTTAGGCAGGTCGCCGGTAGCATTGTAGCCATACTGCACGCGTCCGTGGATACGAATCTTTCCCACCTGACCGCGCTTAGTAGTGATGATGACCACACCGTTGGCACCACGCTGTCCATAGATAGCAGTGGCCGAGGCATCCTTGAGCACAGAGAACGACTCAATGTCCTCCTGCGGTATCTCATTGAGGCTGCGCTCCACACCGTCGACAAGCACCAGTGCTCCGCTGTTGGCTCCGAAGGTACTGATACCACGAATCCAGAATTCTGACTGGTTCTCGCCCGGCTCACCGGAGAGCTGCTGCGTGATGATGCCCGGCACGACACCTCCGAGAGAGTTGGTCAGATTGCCCGACGGTGCATTGAGCTCTTCCACATTGACCACGGTGAGCGCACCGGTGAGGGTCTTTTTCTTCTGCCGTCCCGATGCGGTCACCACGACCTCGTCGACGGCCTGCGTCTCAGGCTCCAGCTTGATGAGGACATTGCTCTTGTCCTTAATTCTCAGTATGGGCACTTCCTTGGTCTTGAATCCCACATAGCTCACTTCGAGCACATCGAAATCGCGCGCCTTAATCTTGAACTTTCCATCCGCATTGGTGGTGGAGCCCAGACCCGGCTGGTTCTTGATGATGACTGTGGCACCGATGGCGGGCTCGCCCTCGTTGTCGGTCACCGTACCGATTATCTCAATATTCTTGTCCTGCGCCATTGCTACGAACTGCATCAGGCAGGCCAAGAACAGGAACAAATATCTTCTCATAACTTTAGGTTCTTAGGTTTATTCTACAACGACTTTACGGATAACGCTGTTCTCTCGGTCGGCCACGATGATGCTCTGGTCGGGCATAATGGTCAGACCTTCAGGCTGATTGAATTTTGCCACATTAGGCAGACCGTCCTTATAGCCGGCCTGTCTGGGGGTACCGGCCCAAAGAGAGACTTCGCCCTGAGGGGTGATTTTGCGAATGCAGTGGTTATACTTGTCGGCTACGAAGAGATTGCCGTCCTCATCAAACTCGCCGGCCGAGGGCTGGTCGAAGAGGGCTGCGGTACCGATTCCATCTTGATAGCCTGCCTGGCTCCACTGTCCGGCGAAAATCTCGTCGTCGTCGGCCAAAGTGTGGGTCACGGGGTCATAAGCGGTACGGCAGATGCAATGGCGGTTCTTCAGCAGCTCGTAGAGATACTTGCCGTCACGACTGAACACCAGGCGCATCTCGGTGCCCGACTGGTTGCGCACGCGGTGAAGTCGCTTGAACGTCTGGCTGATGTCGTTGTCATCGCGCGGTGTATAAAGGTAGAGATAACCATCCGCATTGTTGCTGAAGATGATTTGACCGTCAACGGGGTTAATAGCCAACCCTGTCATCTGCGGCTCCACGTCGTCCATGCGCACAAGGCCCTTACTGTCGACGAAGCCCGAGGCACGGGTTATCAGAATGAGCCCCACACGACTGGTGCAGTTATGAGAATTATACATATGCGTCATGTACATGGTATCCTGGGCTGCATTGAAGGCAGCCACAGTGGGCGACTGGAAAACACCGGCATTATCCTCAATGAGGTTTTCCACCATGCCCTCTTTAAGGCGTCGCAGTGCTCCGTTCTTATTCGTTCCACGTCCTTCGTCAATCTCATAGATAATGCCGTCCTTGTCGTGGGTCACGAACCAGGGACGCTGGAACTTGGCCTCGCCATAGGTGCCGTCGACACGCGCACTCTGTCCGGCCTGACCGGCTACAGTCGACACATTGCGCTTGAACTGATAGCGGAACACGTGGTCGGAAGTGAACTCCTCGGTCTTACCATTCTTCGTGACATAGAGCTTCACGTAACCCGTGTCGGCCCGCGCAGGCACCGTGGCATAGAGCACATCGTTATTGATGCCGATGACCGGCGCATTCTTGCCATTGACGGTCACCTTGACACAGCTCGTATCAGTGCCAAGATTCTTGCCGTCGATAATAAGTGAGGTTCCCACTCCACCGCTGTCGGGCGAGAAGGAAATCATTGCTGATGCCACACTTGGATTAGGTGGCGTCACATGGCGTACATCATCCGCGATATCGTTGTCAGAACAACTGAACAGTGACAACATGAGAAATGCGGCCAAGGTAATTACAGAAGGTTTGAGCATAAACGTAGATATATTAGTTAGTTTAGTAATGCAAAAATAAACAAATTTGATTTATAACCTGCAGTATTACCCTCCTATTAACATTATCTTAACATTCTGATACATAACTTTACGGTCTATACCCTTTAAATCCCTAACCGTATCATGGGGAAAGCATGTCAAAGAATAACAACAGCACTTGCGTATAGCAGCTCCGCCCAAGGATGCCTTCCCCTGATTCGACAAGTGCACTGACAACATTTATGCCATTCAATATTCCATCATCAGAACCTTATAAAACGGGGCAGAGGACGGCAAATTGCGAGGATAACAGGTAAAGGAATAGAGAACTGATACGTTGACCCGGGAGTGGGGGAATAGAAATCTAATAATCACAAGTACATGGTATCCAACAGATTAATGACAACAACTTGACCAGCTACTGCCTCTCTATCCCCTGAAAAGCCGAACCTTGAGAGGAAGAGAAAAAGGCAGGAAAGGAGATAGCATGAAAAAGGCCGGGCACCTCGGACTCATTGTCAGTCCTCGGCACCCGGCCAGAATATAGTCACACAATTCGCTTACAGTCTAAGCGCTGCCGCTCCTACTTACCCTCGTTCTCAGGAGCCTTGTCGATGAGGTCCATGAATTGGTCGAGCTTCGGAGTGATGATGATCTGCGTGCGGCGGTTGCGCTGGCGGCCCAGCTCAGTGTCATTGCTCACGAGCGGATTGTATTCGCCACGGCCTCCGGCAGTAAGGCGCTTAGGATTCACGCCGAAGTGATCCTGCAGGTACTGCACCACAGAGCTGGCGCGCAGGGCACTCAGATCCCAGTTGTTGCGGATGTTCTTCATCAGCGGTGCACTGGTGTTGATGGGCACATTGTCGGTATTGCCCTCAATGAGCACATCGTAGTCCTTGTAGTCGGTAATAATCTTGGCTATCTTCGAGAGCGTCTGCTCGGCGCGGTCGTTGATAAGGTAGCTGCCACTCTTGTAGAGCATATTGTCAGCCAACGAGATATAGACCACACCCTTGAGCACCTGCACATCGACTTCCTTCTTTTCGTCGTTGCTGAGCGAACGGGTGAGGTTGTTGGTGAGCACCAGGTTGAGTGAGTCACTCTTGCTCTTCACCTCTACGAGATGGCGGATATACTGGTTCGACTCGTTAATCTGGTCGACAAGCTTCGAGATGTTGATGTTGTTGCTGCTGGCATTGTTGAGACTCTTGTCAAGACTACGCTGGAGTGCGGCATAGTCCTTCTTCTGTTGAGCAAGCTGATCCTCCAACGAGGTGACGCGGGCCTGAGCCGCAGCGAGTTGCTCCTTGGTGTTCTGGTAGTTCGTCGAGAGCTGCCTGTTCTCAGCCTGGCAATTCTGCAGGTCCTTCTTGCTGGCGCAACTGCTCACTAAAAGGGCAGCTGCTACGACAGCCATGATTGGGAAATAACGTTTCATATTCTATATGTCTTTAATTAATATTCTTTCGGGGCGCATTGGCGCTTCTGAAGGTAAGACGCAAAAAGCAGGCCAATGTTTCAGCCTTTTGTCCTATTTTAAAGAATATTCTCGCTTGATAACGCTTCCGCTCATCGCGAAGACTCTGTGAGACTGCCCAACGGGCCGCAGGACTGCCGCCCGGACTCAGCCAAGCCCGACAGTGAAACGACTGGCCGAGCATTCCATCTCGATGAGCCATCCAGGACGGCACACCTTGGCATGAAGGATGATGAAGGGAACACATGGGAACCGGTCGGACAGATACTCATTCACGACGGTAAAGTCGGAGAAGTCGCGAAGATAGACTATGAAGTAGTTCACATTCTCCCAACGGGCGCCGCCATTTGCAAGCAGAGCACCTATGTTCTCGAGCAGCCGCTGAGTCTGCCTCAGCACATCACCGGGATAAAGGATGTTACCATGACGGTCGATGCTGGCAGTACCCGAGATGTAAAACTGCTGCCCCCCACCTAACTGCAGGCGCGTACCCCGCTCGAAGGCCACGCCATAGTCGTGGGTAGGATTCAGATGGTCAAGAGCCTGCAGATAGAAGAAGTCAGCAGGGCGGGCTGTAGGACAGGTGAGGAAGTCGATGCCCACGGTGGCATGACGGGTGGAAGTATAGCCTCCGATGCCGGTACTGGCCACATAGTGGGTATCGGCGGTGAGCCCATAGCGCCGGAACACATCATTACGCGCCCGCACTACACCTTCGTAGTTGACATCGATGTCGGCCACGTAGATCCAGGTTCTCACCAGATGGTCCTTCATCGCAAGGTGAGAAGGGGCCATGAGCTTCAGATATCGGTCGAAGAGCAACAAGGTTTGCAAATAGCTGCTTTGGCCGAAGGCTTCAGCCTCAGTGAGCCGCAACGGATGGAAGAGCATCTCGCTCATGGCTGCTGATGAAGCCAGCATGGCTATCTTGGTGCCTGCAGCCGGAGTCTGCCCCACAATGGTACTGTTGACGGGCTCCAGCACCTCCCGATAGAGTGATGAGTCGATGAACGACTGATACTGGTTGAGAATATCGCTGAGGAACACTTTGCAGTAGACGAGACGGCGCCCCCGCTTTTCCTCTTCGCCAAGCCAGACACGCAGACCGCGGTCCACCTCGCTTAGCTGGGCGGTGAACGACAGCCCGCGACTGGCATTAATAATGTGGTACATATATAATAATATAAGGTATATGACAGGCTGCTTTCACTGGCGCTTGTCCACGGCTATGCCGGCCCCAAGTCGGTCGGCTGCCGGTGGCTCACGCATAGCTGTGCATGCCCGTAAGGAAATAGTTCACCCCGAAATAGGTCATCACGATACTCAGGAAGCACACCACCATGTAGACGTGATAGCGGCGGGGACGCTGCAAACTGGGCAGGCTCCGCGTGTGGAGCGCGGCCGAATAGAGCAGAAGCGTGATGAGCGCCCACGTCTCCTTTGGATCCCAACTCCAGTAACTGCCCCAACTCACGTTGGCCCACACCGCCCCCAAGAAGATGCCTATGGCGAGCGTTGCCACGGCAGGATAGAGAAACACCTGACTCAGCACTTGGAGCCGCTCTGCCATGCGTGGCAACAGCAGTCCCGTCACGCCGCAGAGGAAGGTGACGGCAAGCAGGGCGTAGCTCACCATCATCACACTCACATGAATACTCAGCAAGGGCGAGTTGAGCACGGGCATGAGCGGACCGATGGCAGGATCCATCATGCCCAGATGGCTCACCAAGAGCGAGAAGCCTGAAAGCAGAAAACCAAAAACGGTCATCAGCATTCCCAAAGGAGTGATGCGCCGTGGCGACTGTCGGTGACGGTGAACAAAGTGCCGGAGGGAGCAGTTCTGCGTCAGGCTGATGACAATGCACCCGTCAGTGGCCTCCTCACGGCGACAGCCCTTGGTGAAGACAAAGAGCAGGGCCGCGCATTGCGACATCCAGGCTATGGTGAGCAGGGTCTCATAGCCATTGGCCATAGGGACAGTGCCCGATATCTTCCACCTCAGCGCCAGCACGCCGGTGAGGATAAGGAAGCTGGCAACCTGCACATCCAGAGCCACCTGC